>CAUJEQ010000274.1 GCA_963169135.1 Chloroflexota bacterium | reverse complement strand
GGGATTCGCATCCAGCATTCCGGCTCGCTCCGAATGACGCTGACCATAGCAGTGGCTCGCAACGCCCGCAAGAGAACTTTTCTCCCGCCTACCGCCCCAACCGCTGCCTCGACGCCTCCACCGGGGTGCCCTTCAGCTTCGTGCTGTACTCCTCGTGCGGCGGTACCTGTTCGCCCACCACGTAGAGGAAGTAGTACACCGCGAAGTTCCCCACGTGCTTGAACCGCTTCCGAATATCCGCAAGCTGCGATTCGAACGGCCGCTTTGCCTCCAGGTACTTCGCGAACGACCCGAACTCCCGCTCGATCTCCAGCATTGCCTGCGCGTTATGGATCGTCGCCTCCACCTTCCGCATGTTCCGGACGATGCGTGTGTCGGCCATCAGCCGGTCGATGTCGTCTGGCGTGTAGCCGGCGATGGTCGCGGGGTCGAACTGGTGGAACGCCTCCCGGAACCCGGGCCACTTGTTCTCGATGACCTTCCAGTTCATCCCGGCCTCGAACACCGCCTTCGAAAGCACTTCCAGGTAGTCGGCCAGCTTCGTGGGCTTGATCTGCTGTGGAGCCTCCATCCGTCAGCCCTCCATTAAGGGGTAGGCCGGCAACTGTACCGCGCCCGTCCCGGGTTGCCCATGGTCTCTGCCTGTTCGTCCGTTTCGGCGCCCCGCCGTACAGTCCTTCGGGTGACCAGCCACCCACCGCGCCCGGAGGTGATGGGCCGCTACCCCTACCCGCTCGCCCTCGCCATCTTCCTGGTCCAGGTCGCCCTCGGCATCCTCCTCTTCGCCACGTTCCAGCAATGGGTGCCCGCCGAGCTCGGCGCCGGCGACGCCTGGGGCGGCTACCTCCTTGGCGCCTACGGCGGCGCCCGCTTCCTCTTCGAGACCCCAACCGGCGCCATCTCCGACCGCATCGAGCGGCGCCTCGGCCTGCTTCTCGGCTTCGCCCTCATGCTCCCCGCAATCGGCCTGATGTCGTTCGCCCGCAACGAGCACCTCTTCCTTCTGCTCGCCGCCCAGCTCGGCTTCGCCACCGCCTTCCTCTGGCCCGCCACCTACGCCATCGCCGCCGACCTCTACGAGCCCGACCGCCGGGGCAAGGTCGTTGGCTTCCTGAATCTCGCGCAGCTCCTCGGATTCGGCGCGGGCGCCCTCGCGGGAGCGTTCATGGTCGAATCGGCGGATGTCCCGCAGTTTGCGGTTGCGTTCGTGGCGGTCTCGCTCGCCTTCGCCGCGGCGGTGGGCGGCATCCCGAACTACCGCGGCGACCGCCTCTTCGCGCGCGTCCACACCCCCGCGCGTCCCTCGGTCCGGAGCATCCTCTCGCTCCGCCTTGCCGCGCTCAGCGTCATCATCCTCGGGGCCAGCATCGCCCTGGCGATGATCGTGCCGGCCATCCGACCCTACGGCCAGCACCAGCTCGGTATCTCGTTCGCCCGGCTTACCGTCGCGCTCATCCCGGCCGTCATTGGCGGGGCCGCGCTCTACATCCCCGCGGGCCACCTGGCCGACCGCTACGGCCGCTGGAAGCCGCTGTTCGCCGGCCAGACCCTCACCGCTGCCGGCCTGCTGGTCATCGCCGGGACGGGCGAACTCTGGGTCGCGGTCCCCGCCGCGATGGTTGTCTTCGCCGGGAATGTCCTTACGGTCCCGGCCTGGAACGCTGCCGTCATGGACCTCGCCCCTGAAAGTCACCGCGGCACGCTCATCGGCCTCTCGGTCGCCCTCAGCGGTCTTGGGCTGGCCATCGGGCCGGCGCTCGGCGGCTTCGTTGTCGGGCAGTGGGCTGCCCCGGCTGCGTTCCGCGTCGCGGCCGCCCTGGCCGTCGTCACCGCCGTGGCCATCGTCCTGTATGCGCGCCACTATGCCGCCCGGCCACAGGCCGGATGAACGCTCAGGCGGGCGCGCTATCTCCATACCAGCGATCTGCCCGCCACTCGGCCACCTGCAGGATCAGGATCGCCAGGAACCCGCACCCGGCCATGAACGGGATCGACACGAACCCGAACTCCTCCACGAAGCGGACTGTGCACGAGACCGCCGAGCCGGTGCAGATCTGGGCCTGGTCCGGGAACAGCTCCAGCTGGTAGTGATAGATGGAGATCACCAGCCCAATCCCTGCCATGGCCACGATGTAGCGTGGCGCCAGCCGCGATCGCGTCGCCAGCGTCACCAGCAGCAACACCGCAATCGGGTACATCGCGATCCGCTGGTACCAGCAAAGCTCGCAGGGGGTGAAGTGGACGTAGTCGGAGTAGTAGAGCGAGAAGACCATGGCCGTCGCCGCAATCGCGAAGATCGCCTTCTGCGTGTGGTGATACACACCGGCTCGCACACGCTCGCCCGAGGGAAGCTCCACCACGAACATGACGATGGCCGCTGCGAACACAACGCCGATAGCGAGGACGGCCAGGATCGGCGAGACGATCTCCTCCGACTCCATCAGGCTCCGCCGCCTCGGCTGTCGTGACTGGCGATGTCGTATCCGGGCATGGGCCTCACCGTACCAGTGCGTACCGCGTCCAGGTCCATCAGGCCTGTGGGACGCCGTCCCAGTGTGGCATCTTCCTCATTTCCGGGCCAAGGCTGAGGGAAGGCGTGCTAACCGTGGGTCACGGACCGTGTCACCCGTGACCGGTCAGCGCGAGGTTCGCCACCAGCAGACCCTCCCGCCAGTCAACGGTCTCCGCGATAAGCGTCCCACCCGGGTCGAACACGTAGCCGCCTCCGGGGAAGTCCTCATCGATAGTCCGCCCGGCCTGGGTCGCAACGGCGATATACGCGCCGTGGGCCCTTGCATACGCGCCGAGCTTGGTCTGGCATTCACCACGCCACCAGTCGTATCCGGAGCGCCAATTCCTGGCCGCCTGGCTGCCGTGAAGTCCGGGCGCAGCAGACTCGAAGATGACCCGGGCACCTGCCGCGGCGCAGTCGGCGAATACCTTCGGCTCATCGATGTCCGCGCAGACCGCCAGCCCGAAGCGCACCCCGTCATGGTCAAACACGGCCGCATCGACTCCCGGCGCGAAGAACCCCACTTCGTCGGGGGCGACGTTCCGCTTGCGGTAGGAGCCCACGAGGTCGCCTCGCCGTGCGACGACCTGCGTGATGAACGGCAGGCCAGCTGGATTGTCTTCGATGATGCCGGCGATCACCGTCGCCGCCGTATCGCGAGTGAAGGACACGAACCTCGCAACCTCCGGGCCGTCGAGCCGGACCACCGCCTCGGGCATGCGCACCGGGTTTGCGTAGCCGGTGATGCTCATCTCCGGAAAACAGATGATCGCCGCGCCGCGGCCCGAAGCCGCCTCGATGTTTGCCCGGGTCGCCGCCAGGTTTTCCGCGACCCTCCCCTTTTCGCAGCGCATCTGGACGAGTGCAATTACAGTGGTCCCGGTATCCGCCACGGCTATCGTTCCTGTGTCGCGTCCGGCGCGAACCGCCGGTTCACAATCAGCGCCTGCACCACCCGCCCGATAGCCCCGTGCTGGTCGTGCACCACCGACTCCACCAGTCCAAGCCCGTGTGGCTGAGCCACACCTTTCGTCTCCAGCCCCACCCACTCGCCTTCCGGCAGCCGGTGCAGGTAGAGCGTGATATCCGCGTTGATGAACCCGACCTGCTCCGAGGGCCGGATGTGCCCCAGCGCGTTCCCGAAGTCCGAGGTCGCCGCCACCCGCACCAGCGGCGAGATCTCCTCGCCCAGCACGAACGGCACCGGGATCCGTATCCACGCCGTCGCCTGCCCGCTTCCCGGCACGCCGCTCACCCGTTTCACTTCCACCGTCGTGTGGAAGCCGCCCAGGAGCGGGTTCAGCGCCGGCGAGGCGCCCTCGCGGTTCATCACGCCGGAAAGCCCCGTGATCGGCAGCCCCTCCGGCCCCTCCACATAGCGCGCCGGCGGCAGCACGTTCGCCGGTAGTTCCACCTCCGATTGACGGAGCATCAGCGCGCTCGCCCGCGCCACCTCTACCCCGTCCGCCAGGAGTGATGCCTGCATCACCGCGATCCGGTTCCCCTCCCGCACCGGCTGTACCTCCACC
>CAUJEQ010000273.1 GCA_963169135.1 Chloroflexota bacterium | reverse complement strand
ATGAGTTCCGCCACCATCTTGCTGTGTTTGGGCCCTGGCATGGCCTTTTGCACCACCTCTCCGTCGATGAGTTCGAGCGGCGGCTCGGCCTCCGGCATTGCCAGGAACTCCGCAAGGGAGACGCGCGTCTTCGTCGCCATGTGTGCAGTGTACCAGCCCGGTGGGCGGTTACTCCTGCAGAAACTGGCGGATGGCGGCGCTGAAGGCTTCGGGCTGGTGAAGGGGTACCTGGTGGCCTGCTTCAGGGATCTCGACCAGGCGGGCGTTGGGGAGACGCTCGACCATCTGTTCGGCGATCTCGCGCGAGAGGACTTTGCTCTTCTCTGCGCGGACCACGAGGGTGGGGCAGGTGATGTGTTCGAGGCTCTCCCAGAGGTAGGGGATTTCGGCGATGGCGCCGCGGCCGGTTGCCTGGTGGATCGAAGGGTCGAAGCGGAATACGAGGTTGCCGGTCGCTTCGTCGAGGATGAGCGAGGCGGCCATCTGGCGATCGAGGAACTCGACGGGGCGTCCCGGGTAGAGACCGGCGTAATACTCGAGCGCCTCGGCCTTGGTGGCGAAGCCGGGCGCCTTCTGGGCATCGCCGGTGGTGCGGCGGATGCCGCGCGCGCCCTGATCGGCCATCTGGGGGCCCATGTCGGCGAGGACGAGGTGCTTGAGGCGGTGACTGTGGTCGCGGGCGTAGGACATGGCGACGCGGCTGCCGATGCTGTGGGCGACGAGGTCGAAGGCCTCGAAGTCCATCTCTTCGACGAAGCCGCGGAGGTCCATGGCGAAGGCCCAGACGAGGTAGCCGCCGGGGGCGTGTTCGCTTTCGCCGTGGCCGCGCAGGTCGGGGGCATAGACGGACCACTTGTCGATGAAGTGTTCGGCGATGTGCTCCCAGTAGCGGGCGTTGTTCATGAGCCCGTGGAGGAAGACGACGGGATCGTTCGAGACGTCGCCCCAGCGGATGTAGTGGTGACGGAGCCCGTGGATCGTGAGGTAGCCGTGTTCGCCGGTCATCATGCAGTCGTGTTCCTCGCCGGGCCCATTTTCAGGGGGAGGTTGGCGGTTGTCGAACCGGGCGAGGGTGGCTGCCAGGGGAAGCGGCGGAGGCTCGCCGAGTTGCATCGGCGAGCCTCCGGGAATGTGCGCGATGGGCGGAGGCCAGGTTAGCTGACCCGAGGCGCCCTCCGGGAACCCGCGGCGGCGAGTGCCGATGCGCCCAGGACGATGAGGACGAGCGCGGCGGGGATGAGCGCCGGAGCGCCAGAGTGGTCCTCCGCCGGCCCGGTGCCGGTGTTGGGTGGGGCGGGCGCGGGGGTGCTGCTCCCGCCGGAGGATGGCGGATCGCCGGGGCTGCCGGGAGCACCTGGCGTGGCGATAAAAGCGTGGTTGATCCCGGCCGTGTCAATGTAGGTACCCACCAGGCTTCCGCCGGGGTTGATGCCCCGCACGATCGTCTGGACTGCACCGGGTACATCAACCATGGAGAAGTCCCATTTGGCCGGGTCGAGGCTGCCGTGAGTGGCGGCGACGTATCCGTGCAGATTCCAGGTCTTATCGACGAGCACCTTGTAGGTTCCGACGATGGAGATGTCCGGGGATTGGCGGATGCCAAGAGCGTTGGCACTTAGCTGGCCCGGAACGTCAAAGGAAATGGTCTTACCACCGGCAACGAGATACCCGTGCCAGCTCTCCATGCTGGTCCCGCCGGCACGGTATGAGCCGACAAGCGTCTTGCCGTCGGGCGTCGCACCATAGTGCATCGCAAAGGCTGTGCCGGGAGCGGGGTATTCGAACCTGGATGTGCCGCCGGAACCCAGGCTGTACCCGAACATCGCGGTCATCGGCACCCCGTCGTGGAAGCAGCCAAACACGGTGCGGTCATTGGCGATGGCGTATCCGCCGCCAGACATGATGTGGCCTTCCTCGGGGTAGTCGGCCGTGGACCACTTGCCGTCGCTGGTGAGCAGGAAGCCGTGGACGTTTCCGGTGGGGGCCGGGGCCTTCAACGAGTAGTTGCCCGTGATGTCGCCCGCATCGTTGATCGCATTTGCCTGAGTCCAGGCCACGTTGTCACCGGGAAAGTCGAGTGTGCTGAACTTACCCCCTCGAAAGACGAAGCCGTGGAATGGCGCGGAAGCATCGACGAAGTAGCCAACAACGTCACCCGCTGCGTTGTTGCCCATCCCGAACGTCTTCGTCGCATTGGGGACGTCGATGGTGGTGAACGTGTAGGGCTGGGCAGCGCCGGAAGCAGACGTGTGCGGCGAAAGGGAAGCGGCCACTGCCATAGCCGATGCGACCACGGCCAGTGCCGTGATAAGGATCCATCGCCTGAGGGGCGAAGGCCGAGGTTGGGTTGCCATGCGAATCTCCTTGCGGGATGACCCTCCCGCGGGGGCTGTGACGTGGACTGCCGCCTAAGCTGGAGGCCCCAGCGAGCAGTTCGACGATCGCGTTAGCCGCGGCAGGCGGTGACTGTGACCACAGGGTTCGATGGGAACATATCGAAGGTCATCACGATCTGCGCGTTGACCTTCGCCCCCTTGCTGATGAGGTTTGTGGTGAACGTGTCGGTGAAGGGGATGCCAGGGGGAAACGGTCCCCAGTGCTCCATGTGGCGCTGCATGTTGACGACGTACACCGTGCCGTCGGCGTCGGTGCCGGTCAGGTGCGCCTGGATGTTCATCTTGAGGGTGCCGTCGGGCGTGGTGTACCAGACATGGTGCTGGATTCCGGTGAGGCTGATCGGGTTGGTCCCTTCCTCGCAGGGGTTGTCGGGGCTGTAAGTGACAGGCGTCGCGAACCTTTCGTTATAGGTCACTTCCGCGGAAGCCGACTTGCTCCCAACCCCGAGGGTTGTGAGGCTGAGGACGAGCGCGAACAACGCGCCAACCAGTAGTTTCCGAGACATTTTCCTTCTCCTTGCGGGATGACCCTCCCGCGGGGGACTGGCCAGGGCGAATGCGGCCATCGTGACCGCCTCCGCACGGCGACGACCGCCACGCGGCGGCTTTGTCTGCTGCATTCGGACCTCCTTGTTGGACTGGCCGGGTGACCCGCCGGGTGCCTTCGCCCCTGGGCGGTTAGGGCGTCCGGCGAGTCCGCCGGCGCAGGCCATGCTGGACGCGCCGAGATGCGGCTGCTTCCGTGGAACTGCGTAACTGTTGGATGTCGCGAAAGTGAC
>CAUJEQ010000272.1 GCA_963169135.1 Chloroflexota bacterium | reverse complement strand
GCGAAGAGCTCGATCCCGCCGACGCCGGAGGGCCAGGCGTCCCAGGGGACAAACGGTCCGACCTCTTCGCTGAGGATGTCGTGGACGAGGAAACCGGCCCGCTCACGCGAGTAGCCATAAACGATGGCGTGCTCGTGGAGGTGGAAGTCCCAGCCGATGAGGGGGCGTCCCGCATCGAGGTGGGCCGTGGCCCAGGCAACCGCGGCGCCGCGCGAGGGGTGTTCGCCGCCGCCGGGCGGAATATCGGCGGCAAACCGCTCCCAGCGGAGGCCTGTGCGTTCGTAACGGTCCACCATGGCCCCCCAGTCGAGGTCGGCGGGGCCGGAGGGCAGGGCAGTGACGCCGCCCCGCGTGCCCAGGCAGAAGTGCCAGGCGTGGCCGGTGAGGCCCATGATCGCGTGGCGCGGTAGCGGCTGGCCCAGGTGGGCGAGGATGCCCTCGAGGGCGCCGGCGGCACTGGTCCAGTTGGGGGCGAGCTTGAGTCCGTGAATTTCTGGCACGGATCGAGTGTATGGCTTCGCGGTCGGGGAGCGGGGCGAGCGCGAGTGCGCGTGGGGGCATCGCCCGTAGACTTTGGGCACCACAGGACGAAGGAGAACCAACGATGGCCGAGGAAATGGGGCTGTTCGAGGTGATGTACAACTGCCGCGCAATGCGGCGGATCAAGCCGGACCCGGTCCCGGAGGAGTTACTGGTCAGGCTGATCGACGCAGCGAACCAGGCGCCATCCGGTTCGAACGCACAAAACGGCCGCTGGATCGCCGTGCGGGACCGGGCGGTGCGGGAAAAGCTTGCCGAGCTCAATATGAAGGTCTTCAGCGCGTATACGGCGCCGGCTGGGGCGCGACCGGCTGCGCTGCCGCACCAGGCGGCTGACGCGCGGGCGCGCATGCTGGAGGCGGTGCGATGGCAGGCGGAGCACTTCGCCGAAATCCCGGTGCATGTGATTGCATGCCTGCAAGTGGCGTTGCCGGTGCGCAACACGTTCTCGATGGGGGCGGGCGCCGGCGGCTCGATCTGGCCGGGGGTGCAGAACCTCTTGCTGGCAGCCCGGGCGCTGGGGCTGGCGGCGACCCCGACGACGTTCGCGATTGCCGATCGCGCGGCAGCGCAGGAGGTGCTGGGGCTCCCGGAGGATATCCTGCCGTTCACGCTGATCCCCGTGGGGTACCCGCTGGGCAAGTTCGGGCCGGTCACGCGGCGGCCGGTGAGCGAGATCATGCGGTGGGACCGCTGGTCGTAGCGGGAAGCACTTTCAGGCGTCTTGACGGGGCCCGCTTCCCCACGGTGATTCGATCCGTAGAATGCGGCACTACTCTAGCAGGGAGGCCGCTGTGCCTGACACCTGGGAACTTACGACCCTGGAGAACGGACTGCGCATCGTCACGACGCCGATGCCGTCCACCCAGGCGGCATCGGTCAACATCTTCGTGGGCGTGGGCTCACGGTCGGAGCCGGCCCGGCTGAACGGGATCACGCACTTCCTCGAGCACATGGTGTTCAAAGGTACCGACAAGCGTCCGGACGCGTTTCTGATCGCGCAGGAGATCGAGGGTGCGGGCGGGACGCTGAACGCCTACACGAACAAGGAGTTCACCTGCTACTGGAACATCGTGCCGTATGACCGGTTCGAAACGGCACTGGACGTCGCGGCGGACATGCTGTTGAACTCCAGACTGGAGCAGGAGGAGATCGAGCGGGAGTGCCCCGTGGTGCAGCAGGAGTTGAAGCGCAACCACGACAACCCGGGCGCGTGGGCGGGCCGCCTCATCGGACAGGCGGTATACGGCGAACAGCCCGCGGGCTGGGATGTCGGCGGGCCGGTAGACCTGGTGGCGACGTGGAAGCGGCCGGACTTCGTCGAGCACATCGGCGAGTGGTATAAGCCCGGGAACATCGTGGTTTCGGTGGCCGGGAACGTGACGCACGAGCGGGTGGTTTCGCTCGCGCGGCCGATGTTCGAAGGGATGCAGCCGGGGCCTATCCCGTCGGTGGTCCCGTACGACGCCTCCATCGCGGGCGAGCGAGTGGCGACCGACTCCCGGCCGATCGACCAGTGCACGATGTACCTGGGGCTGCCGATGTTCGGGCGGGAAGACCCCGATCGGTGGTCGATCCGGATCATGAACGACGTGCTCGGGGCGGGGATGTCGTCGCGGCTGTTCCGGGAAGTGCGAGAGCGGCGGGGCCTGGCGTACTCGGTCGGGTCCGGCTACGGCTACCTGGCTGACGCCGGGGTGTTCACCATCTCGGCAGGGGTGAACCGGGACAAGCTCCGGGAGACGATCGAGGTGTGCCTGGAGGAGGCGGAGAAGCTTTCGGCCGAGCACGTGCCGGCGGATGAGCTGCGGAAGGCAAAGGACCACAACATCGGACGCTTCCGGCTATCGCTGGAGACGGCGTTCTCGCTCGGGCAGCGGCATGGTGAGCAGCTCATCACCCGGGGAGCAATCGAGACGATCGACGAAGTGGTGCGGCGGATCGAGGCCGTGACCGCTGATGAGGTGGTGGCCGTGGCCAGGCGCATCCTGAAGCGCGAGAGCCTGCACTGCGCGGTTGTCGGGCCGGAGTTGGACGAGGCGGAGATTGCGGCCGCGCTGGGGTGAGTGACTGGTACTGCGAGGAGCTGCTCTCAGGGCGGACCGAGGTGGAGCGCATCTTCGAAGACGAGTCGGTGATCGCCTACTGGCACACGCGGCCGCACTACGCGCACCACGCGGTGGTGACGACGAAGGCGCACGTCGATTCGCTGCTGGGCGTCGACGCCGGGACTCTGGCGAGCGTGTTCGAGGTGGTGCGGGCGGTGGCGGCGCTGTTCGTGGCCGACTATGGCGGGGCGCACGTGGTGACGAACCTCGGGGAGTACCAGGAGGAGCGTCACTTCCACGTGCACGTGTGGGCGGAGTAGTTACCAGGTCTCTGGGTGCCCGGGCGAACGCGGCATCAGCGGCCTCGCGCTTTACGAAGGACTTACCGGGACGGAACCAACGTGCCGGGTGGAACGTCTTGGAGGGAGGATGCGCTGATGAAGTCCTGGCGACGTGGTGGATGGGCCGTGTGGATGTGCGCCGCGATCCTCCCCGCTTCGGTGGCGTGCAATGGGTTAGACGGCGCCGGGACAGCAACCAGCGAACCTGTGGCCCCGCCCGGGGAGACAGCGACCGCGACGCCCCCGCACGCGGCGCTCTCCGGCGGGGCCACGCCATTGGACGGCAAGGCAATCACGGGGGCCGTTGCCGCGAGCATGGGGCTGGCGCCGGATGACCTCGAACTCGTCCTGCTCGAAGCGGTGACCTGGCCCGACGGCTGCCTGGGGCTGGCCGAAACGGGGCAGGTGTGCTCGCAGGCGCTGGTGGAGGGATGGCGAGCGGTGGTGCGGCTGCCCGATGGGGCGGAGCGGCGGTTCCGGGGTGGGAACGGACGGGTGATCGCCGAACCCCGGTGACGGGCCGATGGAGCGTTGGCGGCTGAGGCGTAGCATCCTCGCACGTGGGAGAACTCGCGGCGCTGATTGCGGCGATGACGTGGTCGGCGACGAGCGTGGCCCTCACTTCGCTCGCGGCACGAACCTCGCCGGTGGTGTTGAGCGCGCTGCGGCTGGGTTCGGCGACGTTGCTGTTGCCATTCATCCTGTGGGCGAGCGGGCAGGCGGGGGACATCGGAGACGCTTCGACGTGGACGCTGCTGCAGGTGGTGGGAAGCGGGTTCGTCGGCTACGGGATCGGCGACACGATCTACATCCTGGCGTTGAAACGGCTGGGGATGCAGCGAACGTTCCCGGTGACGATGGCATTGTTCATCGCCCTGACGGTCGCGGGCGGTGTGGTGCTGCTGGATGAGCCACTGACATGGGGGTTGCCGGCGGGGGCGGCGCTCATCGGGGCGGGAATCTACGTGATCGTGATCCCCGGGAAGGACGCAAACCGGCTTGTGCGCCAGGTTGTCCCGGCAGACTCGGCAGTGGCGACGCTCGTGGAAACACCAGCCGGACCGGCATTCGCGGCGCCCGGGTGGGGCGGATACTCGTTGCTGGTGCTGGTTGGCGTGTTCTGGGCGGTGGCAACCCTGTGGCTTGCCTCGGCGAAGGGCGACCTGGGGGCGATTGCCGCGGGGTCGGTCCGGACGCCCGCGGGAGCGGCGGCGCTGCTGGCGTTCGCTGCGACGATGCAGCCGCGGGAGCTGAAGGCGCCCTTCCGGAATCGAAACCACATCCTTGGCATCGTGGCAGCAGGTATTGTCGGGACGGCGTTTGGGAGCCTCATGTACGTGTATGCAGTGGTGACGGCGGGCGCGGCACGGACGGCGGTGCTTTCAGCGACATCGCCGCTGCTGGCATTGCCGCTTTCGATGATCTTCCTGGGGGAGAAGTTCACGCGGAGGATCGGAGTGGGGACGGTGTGCTGCGTTGCGGGGATCTTGCTGGTGGTGGCATGACGACGTTGCGAGAAACGAGTTGCGAGTGAGGGCGTGGTGAAGTTCGAAGTGCGAAGGGCGAAGCGCGCCGCAGGGGCGGTCGCCGCACTGGGCGTCCTGGCCGGGGTACTTGCGGCCGGCTGTTGGGGCGGAAATGAGGGGGGCGGCGTCACCGCCGGGAGCGTGACGGGGACGCCGGCGATGACCGCGAGCCCTGACGCGCCGAACCCGGCGCCGCGTGCGAGTGCCACGCCAACTGCGGGAAGAGAGGGGACAACACCCGCCACACCGGAAACGCCGGCGGTGACCGTGACAGTGACCGCTGAACCGACGGCGGTCCCCGCCGCGACCCCAACCCCCTCCCCAACTCCGGTGCAGCCGCAAAAACACGGCGACGGGACGTTCACCATCGTGGTATCGCAGGGAGAGGCGAGGGCCGGTGTGCGGGTGGAGGTGGCGGCGACCCTGGACGATCGCCAGCGGGGGCTGATGTTCCGGCAGGAGCTGGCCGAAGACGCGGGGATGTTGTTCCTGTTCGGGCGGGAGGTCCAGACCGGATTCTGGATGCGGAACACGTATGTGCCGCTCGATATTGCCTACATCGGCGCGGACCGGAGGGTCATCGAGGTGAAGCAGGGAGAGCCGCTGGACGAATCGCTACTGACACCGGACGGACCATACCTGTATGTGCTGGAACTGAACGCCGGGTGGTTCGAACGCCATGGGATGGGGCCGGGGGCGGTGGTGACACTGCCGGAAGGGCTGCCGTCCGCCACGGACAACTGAACTTAGCCAGCGCGGGGGAGACGCCGGCGCATGGGCACCTTGATCGGGTTGTGGGCGGCAACCAGGCGGCCGAACTCTGACGCATCGACCGCGGCGGCGAAGAAGTGTCCCTGGCCCTGGCGGCACCCGATATCGGTGAGGAAGTCCCACTGCCAGCGGTTCTCGATGCCCTCGGCGACGACGTTCATGTTGAGGGCGTTACCCATTTCGACGATGGCGCGGAGGACCGGACCGGAAGTCGCATCGACACCGAGGCGAGCGATGAACGACTGGTCGACCTTGAGGGTGTCGACGGGGAGGCGCTGGAGGTAGCTGAGTGAGGAATAGCCGGTGCCGAAGTCATCGATGGCGAGGCCGACTCCGAGGTCGCGGAGTTCTCCCAGCGTATCGAGAGTGGAGGGGATGTCCTGGATGAGGACGCTCTCGGTGAGTTCGAGCTTGAGCTGGCGTGGGGGGAGACCGGTGTCACGGAGGACGCCGGCGATGCGGCGAGGGAGATCCCGCTGGTGGAACTCGGCGGCAGAGATGTTGACGCAGACGGTGAGCGGGTAGCCGGGGCGAAGACGCTGGAACTCGACGGTGCGGTGGCAAGCTTCTTCGAGGACCCACTGGCCGATGCGGATGATCTCGCCGGTCTCTTCGGCGATGGAGATGAAGGTGGCGGGCGAAAGGATGCCGCGGTGGGGGTGGTCCCAGCGGAGCAGGGCTTCCATGCCAGAGATGTCGCCGGTCCGGAGGTCGATGAGGGGCTGGTAGTGGAGGAGGAGTTCGTGGCGTTCGACCGAGCGGCGGAGGGCGTTATCAAGGTCGAACTGTTCGGCCGGGTTGGCGTCGAGTTCGGGGGTGAAGAGGACGAACCGGGAGCGGCCCTCGGCCTTGGCGCGATAGAGGGCGATATCGGCCCTGCGCAGGAGCTCGGTCGTCGTGCGGTCGGCATCCGTGCTCACAGCGATGCCGATGCTGGAAGTGACGAACATCTCCTGGCCGGAGAGGGAGAACGGGCGGCGGAGGGCGTACATGATGCGCTCGGCGATGCGAAGGGCAGCGGCCTGGGCGTTGGCCGACTGGACCAGGACGGTGAACTCATCGCCGCCGAGGCGGGCCACCATGTGGCCATCGGCGGCGCCCACGACACGCTGGCTGAAGACCGAGAGGAGCTGATCGCCAACGCCATGTCCAAGCGAGTCATTCAAGTATTTGAAGCGGTCGACATCGAGAAACATGACGGCGACGCGGTTGGCGCGCTGGGCGCCGGCGAGGGCGCGGCTGAAGCCGGAAAGGAACAGCGCCCGGTTGGGGAGCCCGGTGAGCGGGTCGTGGAAGGCGCGGTAGACGAGGGAATCCGTCGATTCCTGGACGGAGTCGGCCATGCGGTTGAAGGCATGGGCAACGGCCTGCACCTCACTGAAACGGGCGGGCGGGAGGCGGCCATCGAGCTCGCCGTCGGAGGCGGCTTCGATGACCCTGGCGGCGGCCCGCAAGGGGCGGGCGACGTTGCAATGGAGGAGGTAAGTGGCCACGGCGGCGGTCGCGATTGCCGGAACGGCGGCCGCCAGCACGTCGGATCGCGAGCCGCCTGCGAGGAAGTCATGGACGAGCAACGCCAGGAGGCAACCGGCCAGCACGACCGTGCCGAAGAACACGGCAACGGGAAGACGCGGGAGGAATTGAGTTCGAGAGGTCATCCGCCTGCCTTCCTGAATTTGCCGGTGCCCATCGAATAGGGATTTGCCCGAA
This sequence comes from Chloroflexota bacterium, assembly GCA_963169135.1. Taxonomy (GTDB): domain Bacteria; phylum Chloroflexota; class Dehalococcoidia; order Tepidiformales; family Tepidiformaceae; genus Amarobacter. Next base: position 1,741 of record CAUJEQ010000272.1, on the reverse strand, counting down.
GCTGTTACCCCTTTAATCGTCGAATGTCCACCAAAGAAACAGGGTTAGGAATGGCCGGCACAACGGACGCAACGAGGTTGTCAGGGCCGGGAGTCCGGGCGGTCACGGTAGAGATGGAGCAGTTCCGAGACCACCACAGGGTCGAACAGCGTGCCGGAGGCGGCGCGGATCTCGCGGCGCGCGGCCGCGAGGCCGTCTTCCGAGGCGCGGTCGAACGCATCGGCAACGGCGATGATGCGGGCGGCGATGGGAACCGCCTCTCCGCTCAGGCCGAGGGGGCCGGCGCCATCCCAACGCTCGCCAGCGGCAGCGATGGCGGCAGCGACCGGTTGGCAGTGGGGGACACGGCGGAGCACGTTGGCGGTGACTGCACGGGAAGCGGCGCCGGGAGGACAGGCGGGGGCAGCCGCCGGTGCGAGCGGCGTGCCCAGCGTGTGCAGTAGCGCCGCGAGGACAATGTCATCGGCATCGGCGCGTGAAATGGAGAGTGGTTCGGCGAGGGACTCGGCAAGCGCGGCTGTGCGGGAGGCGTGGGCGGCGGCGGGTGGACCGAGTACGGTTTCGATGAGGCTGGAAAGGGGCCCTGGCTGTCCCTGGCGCCACTGGCCGATCGACGCCGGGAGCCAGAGGCCGAGCGTCAAGGGCGCGAGCCTGCGTGTGCGGGAGAGCGCGAAGCCCGCAGCGGCGACAGCGCCAACGGCCGGGAGGCTTGCCTCGAGGTGGGTCCCGTTGCGATCGAGCGGGACCAGGCTCAGCGCCGAGAGCGGAGCGAGGAGGGAGAAGGCAGACGCGAGGAGTGCGAGGCGGCTTCCGGTGAGCGCATGAGCGCGCCAGAAACGCCAGGCTCCATAGGCGGCGGCGATGCTGAGCGCCAGCAAGGCAACCAGGGGCCCGGCGGTCAACATTGCGAGAGATCCGGCACAGCCACCACTGCACCCACCAGGGGGAGGTTCCCGCCCTCGCCGTGGTTTTCGGCACGGAACTCGCGCCAGACCAGTGTCGCGTTGGTAGATCCTCGCCTAGGATGCGCGGAATATCGAACCGGGGGTTCTTCGTGGAGAGCTACAAGATCCAGCTATTCCTGCACATCGGAGCGGCGATAGTTGCCCTTGGGGCAACGTTCGCCATCCCGGTGCTGCACGCCTGGGCGGAACGCCGCGGCGTTGGCCCCACCAGGATGGCCCTGCAGTTCAGCCACCATATGGAGAAGGTGCTGGTCATCCCGGGAGCAGTGCTCGTGCTCCTGTTGGGCGTGGGGCTCATCTTCGATGATGCCACCGGCTACAAGGACGACTTCCCCTGGTGGCTGGGCGTAGCGATCGGCTGGTTTGTTGCCGCATTCGCGGTGGCAGCATTTGTGCAGAAGGCTAACGTCGACAGGACCCTCGCGACGCTCGACAAAGTGGAGGACGATGGCGACTTCCCCCCGTCGTACATGAACGCGGCGGGCCGCGTGAAGATCACCGGGGCGGTGCTGGCCATCTCGACGATTGCGATTACGTTCCTGATGGTCTGGAAGCCCGGGGAGTAGGGCGCCGGGCACCTGTCGATGGGACGGCGAAGGGCGCCCTTGCGGACGCCCTTGGTGCCGGTGGTTCCAGGCTGGATTCAGGCGGGGACGGCGCCGGCGAAGAAGCGGTCCTGTACTTCCTGGCTGAGGGCGACGTTCTGGATGCGGGCGCGCTGGAGCTGCTGCCAGTAGTAGCGGTAGGTGGCGCGGTCGTGGAGGTTGCCCTCGTGC
>CAUJEQ010000271.1 GCA_963169135.1 Chloroflexota bacterium | reverse complement strand
CCGCCTCCTGCTTCGCGTCCGCCGGCGGCGTCGCGTCCCCGCTCTTCATCTGCCTTGCCACTCCGAACGTCCTCTCGCCGATCTCCTCGGCGGGGGTTTTCTACCCCGGCCGGTGTCAACCTCGCGAACGGGAACACCCTACGGCCGAGACGCTCAGGGCTTCCGCGAGTTGTTCCTGCGACATGCCGCGTTGCCGCCGCGCCCGCCGGATCTGCTCGCCGACGGCTTCGTGGAGTTGGCGGTCGCTGGCCGTGACACGGGGCATGATGGCCCATCCTGTTTGGGGACGGGCAGTTCGACCACGACACGTTGTGCATCACGCTTGACGCGTTGTGCAGACTGGACGAAGCTCCGGCGCCGGGGCCATCAGGGGGTAGAACGTGAGGCAGTTGGAGCGCGTTCGAGAAGGCGGTGGCGGGGCCAGGAGCGCCACCGTCGTGTTCGCAGTGGTCGCCGTTCTCGCGACGACGGGGTGCAGCAAACAGGGCGATGCGGCGGCGGGGGCCAAGTCCGAGGCCGTCGCTGATACAAGTAAAACGAGCCCGGCGCAGCCCGCCGCGACGGTGCAAGACAAGCCGAAGGGCGAGACGGCGGCGCCAGAGGTTCATGGAAGCGACGCAACCGATAGGGACGTGACCGCCTGCATGGCGGACGATCGGGATGCGTGCCTGCGGGTGTTGGAGGCCGCCGAGAAGGCGGGCGACGAGCGAAAGCAGCTCGGCGCCACCGCCAAGCTGTGCGATCTGGGGAACGGTGCCGCCTGCTTCAACCTGGGTGTCACGTTCGCGAAGGGGGAAGGTGGTCCAAAGGACCTTCAGCGCGCTGTTACTGCATTCGTCAAGGCTTGCGAGCACAACCACGCCAAGTCCTGCACGCAAGCGGGCCTCATGCTCTTCGATGGCGAAGGCGTTCCGGCGGACGCCGAGGCGGGCACTACCCTCCTCGAACGGGCCTGCGGCCTCGGCGAGCCGCAGGAGGTGTGCAACCTTGCGAAGACGCGGCGCGCGATCATTCGGGAGCAGGCGCAGATCGCGGGGTTGAAGGGCAAGCTCGCGGGTGCTCCATCCGGTGCTGGCCAAGGCTCCGCTGGGGCCGTCGCGTCGAAGTTCGAGGGCATCGAGTGGGTCGTACAACCCGAGCTTGCCCCCAACTTCAGGCTCAGGACGGTGAAGTGCGACGAGCCGTTCCGTGACAAGCGGATGTGCCACCTGACGATCGAGCTTCCGGAAGGCTGGTCGCCCCAGCACAACGGTATGGCCGTCGCGAAGATGCTCGATGCCGAGGGCGTGCAGACCGGCCAGATGCACGTGAGTCCGGTCAGCGCGGATCCTGGGCAGGTCGTTCGTGAGCGCCTCCGCATCGAGGTCGCGACGAGGCGGGTCGTCATCGGCAATTAGGTGCCTGACGATTACCTGTCCGGAGCGACCAAGACTGCACGACCGATCCCGAACGTGGCGGAGCTTGGGCTCATCACGCTTCGCGACTCACCGCAGGTCGTCCTGGTCCACTCGCCCCGTCAGCGCGTCTCCTATGGCTCGCCGCAACTCCGCCTTCTTCACGGCGTGAAGCACGTCTTCCAACACCCGAATTGCCATCGTGATGCAGGTGCGTCGGCGCGAGTCCCCGCACGCCCGTGGGAGCTTCCCGATTTCGAAGACCAGCGCGCTACCTACACGCCGAACGCGGTCGACCGCATCGCCACGGTCGAGCACGAGTGCGTCGAAACCGATCGCGTCAGCGGCAGCTTCGAGCAGGCCGGGCGCGTCGGCTTGGCGCCGGAGCCAGCGGGCGAGCTGCTCCACGCGAGGGTCGGGCGGGCCGTTCAAGTAGGTGCCAGCAAGCACGATCTTGTTCATCTTGTCCTCCACTTGGAGGCGGCCGATAGGTGTCCTACCGGATCGGGCGCGGATTGCCTTCAGCGAGATGGGGACGCACCACTGCTTCGTGGCAAAGGGCGGAGCTGGTAGCCAGACCTGCCCGGGGCCGCGCTGGGGCGAGATGTAGTGCGGTCGGGATGCCGTGGGGCCGTCGAGGGCGCGAAGCCGCCCGGGAGGGGCTGGGGCGGCTTGGTGGGGGCGCGAGAAGGACGGCGGGAGTTGGCTACTCGTCGAGGGCCTCGGGGCTCTCGGACTCGCCGTCCGGCCGGTGGGCGGCGACTGCGTTGCGCAGTTCCTCGATCAAGCTGTCGAGCAGGGCGGAGGCGCGCCCGTAGTTCTCGACCGCGAGCCCCCCAAGTCGCTCGCGAAGGTGGGCACCAAGATCACGCAGGTCGTCGGCGAGGTCATCCGACTCGACCCATACGTCCAGCTCGGCACGAGCCGCCATCGCGCCGATGAACCGCCGGGCCGTGGTCGGCTTCCTGACGGCGCCCATCAGCAGGTGCCAGGCCGCCTGGATGTTGTTGTCGACGTCGTTCTCGCCCGAACTGGCGTTCGCGCTGGTGTCGTCGCCGTCCTTGTGCTCGACGGGTTGCACGGCTCCGACGGGCGAATCGGCCGCCGCGCGCACGGCGGTGACGATGGGCATCTGCTCGCAGCCCTCGGGCTCGCTGGCGCCGGGCGCGATCGCGTTGGTGTGGGCGGACGCCGCGCCATCGGTCACGGGGTCGGAGCTGGTGGCTCCAGCCTCCGGGGCGGCCGTCATGTGGGCGCCGCTGTCGACCACCTGCACCTGCTCGTCCGGTGGCTCCAGCGTCGTGCTCGTCACGGTGGCGGTCGTCGTCGTCGTGCTGGCCTCGATCGCCGGACGGCTCTTCGCCTTCGGCTCGCGGCTGGAGAGGGCGTCATACGCCGCACTGATCGACAGCTCGCCGGAGTTCACGCGCGTCCGGATCTCCTTGCTGGCCTTGCGGAACACGGCCACGGCCTTGTCGGCGACCTTGAACGAGCTGAATCCTGCACGCTTCGCGGCCTCGCCCCAGACCTTCTCCTTCGGCCAGGAAGAGTCCCCGGAACGTCCACCCTTCTTCGGCGGTCGATGCGCCGGGCGCCCGTGGTCGCGGGCGAGCACCTCGCGAGCGAGCCGGTAGACGCCGACCCGCTCCTCCACGGTGGCGTCGCGAACGGTCGAGTACGCCTGGAGGATGTACCGCTCGATGTCCTCCGCGCTCTCGACACCGGGACGGACGACCACCTTCACGTGGGTCCAGCCGAGCGACCGGATGGCGCGCCACCGGCGTTCGCCGTCGAGGATCACGCCGTCAGTGGTGACGTCGATGGGATAGCGGAGGCCGCGCACGGCGATGTCGTTCGCCAGCTCGCCGAGTCCGGCCTCGGACAGTGACTGCTTGAAGACCCTCGCGTTGATCGCGTTGGGCTTGAGGTCGCCGACGAGGCGGATCTCCTCGGTGCCGGTGACGGGCACTTCGGCGCCTTCGTCGGCCAACTCGGCGGACGTGGGCTCCTCCGTTGTCGGCTGCTCGACCGGCGTGGTCTCGGTTCCCGGATCCGGACCGGGCTCCGCGTCCGGCTCCGCCGACACCGTCGGGACTTCGGGCTCGACGTGCGCCTCGTCCACCGGGGGCTCGCTCGCCCGAACGTCGGCCGGTCCGGCGCCGGGCTCGGTGCTGGTGTCCGGCAGTGCGTCGGTCGCGATGGCCCGCGCCTTCTTCGTGGCCGGAGTGCTCCTTGACCGCGACGGGCGGCGCTGATTGCCGGTCTTGGGGTCACGCGCGGCCATCGGCGCTCTCCTCCTGCTTGTCGGCGACGAGGTCGGCGAGGCCCGTGGCCTTCGCGTCCGCCTCGATGAGCCTGCCGACATAATCGGAGAGGCTGATCCCGAGACGGGCGGCGGCCATCTTCGCTTGGCGCTTGACGCTGGGCGCGAGCGTAACGTAGGTGAGAGTCTTGTCGGCCTTGGTGCGCATCTTCCGGGCTCCTGGGGAGCCGCCGAGGTCATCAGGTGTCGGCGGACTCCACGGCAACTACCCGGAAAGGCGGGGATCTGAGCAGCCGAGCGGTCGATCTGCGGCGATGCACGCCGAGCGCAGCCCACATCGGGTGCCGGAGGGGGCCAGGAATAACGCGGCGCAGCGCCGGTCCGGGCCCTATGGTCGCCCTAGCGAGCCGGGTCTGGCGTGAACCTGGGCATCAGCAGTGCGCCGACTCGTCCTCGGATCGCATATCTCGAAGAGTTCATTTCGCCATTCCACATCTACGGCGATGTCGGGATCCGGAATGGGCAGCCCGAGAAGTGTGAGCCCTCTCTCGCTTACGATGCCGAAGGTTTTCGCGGGTCCCTTACGGTACATCCCGACAAGCTGTGGCGGACCGCCCGTCCTCGGGTCCCCGCCGGAGCGAAGATGATCGCAGAAGCCGGAGAACACGGCTCGACTCGTGCCTCCTGCGTCCGACGTCTTCCACACGTCATTCCACTTCCTTGCCAAGTTCCCGCCGGACCCGAGAGCAACGAGCAGTCCGGACGAGTCGGGCACGTCTAGCCACCGCGTTTCCCAACCTGAAGAGGCGCTCCAGTCGATCTGGGCAATGTGGAAGGTCGCGGGTGTCTTACCCTCAGTGCTTCGGAGGCAGTACAGAACCGAGAACGAATTGCGGAACTTCGCTGGATAAGCGTTGAGGCCCGCTCGAACCAGCTTCTCTAGAACTGCTAGGCGTAGCTCGGGTCCAGCATTCTTGTCATACAGCAGACCCGAGTCGATCATCTGGACGACTTGGCTCAGCACGCTGGAGGGGAAGACGACATCGCCACAGTATCCAAATACCTCGGGTCGCGTGCGCGCTGCGAAGAGCTTCTGGCCGTGGTTCCAGCCCGTTGCGCTGTCCCAGGAGATCCTGCTGTCGCTGGCGAGGTACGCCGACGTCGGTCCCCTGCTGTCCACCCCGACCCAGCAAATCAACGTCGTCATGCAGCTTTCCTCGATCTTGCGCACGCATCGGGCCGAAGTATACTACGCGGCAAGGTGCGCAGCGATGCGGTCCGCGTCGCCACGCCAGCGAGCGACTCCCCGGCCCTCCACCACCAATGGGGGGCGAGGTCGGAGGACCTGTCCTAGCCCCGACACCATTCGGTGTCGGGGCTGGACGGCGGGGTTGCCGCTGCATTCTCGCCGCACCAGTTACGGCTTCTCGCGCAGGTCGTGAAGATCCCCAAGCCGCACGTCGTTCTGGACGAACCCGAAGCGCCGGTACGTCGGCAACCAGACGTGGACCTCAATGACGTCGTCTTCGTTGACGCCACCGACGGCGGCCAACTCGTCGTTCTTGTAGATCACCCTCCCGGCGTCGGGATCACCTCCGGGGCGCCGAATCACCCTGAACACGCGCACGGTGTGGCCGCGCAGGTGCGGGTGCCCGGTGCCGTTGTATGTGGCGACGGCGCCGATCAGGTTCGTCGGGTCGCGGCTCATTGGGTGGCCTCCTCGGCTGTGGAGGAGGCCTACTCGCGGCGGAGCTGGAGCTGAGCGGGCGACCGGCGTCTTCCTGGATCGGGGCCTTTCGGCAGACGGTCTGCCGATTCGGCCGCCGAGATCCTGCACGAGGAGGTGGTTCCCTCCTGCGGCGGCACCTCGTAGACCGTGATCAGCGCGTAACGTCGCCTTTCGACGTGGCGCTCGCCTGCATCCGGGCTCGCGACGAGCCTCTGGCCGGGCCGTCCACCTGGCGCACTCACCGATATGCCGCCGCGTTCGAAGGCGGCAACGATCCGGTCGGTGACCTGCTGGTAGATGGGGCGGCGGTCGCCGTCGGTGGCGGTCTTCAGGGTCGAGGGGACGTTTCCCAGTTGAGAAAGGACTACTCGGAAGCCGCCCGTATTGAGCCGGAAGCCGACGACGGCGCGCGACCGGTCCGGCATAGAATTCCTTCTGGTGCGCCAGCAAGGGCGCGAGCGCGTGCCCTCGGTGACACGCAGAGGTGCGGCAGCCTTGACAACACCCGGTCGGCGGGCATATTAATGGCGCGTACCCAAGTTTGGGTACAGGAAGGACGTTGATGGAGCCGTGGCGAGTAGACGCCTTCTCCGCCTACAGCACTCGCAGTTTGGCAGTGAGATTCGGGCTCTGCTCCGAACACGGCTGAAGCGAGACCAGGAACTGGCGGGCATCATCGTCGATGAACTCGGAGTGCTTCAGGAGAAGAAGGAGCAGGGGCAGCGACATCCAGACGAGGACCGGCTGGAGGACGATCTTTCTCCTGTTGGTTATCTGCGTCTCTACCCGCCCGGCCATAGTGTCCGGGTGTACTTCACCGTGATCGACGGCGTGATGTGGATGCTCGCGCTGGTTACGTCAAAACGGAGAACGAAGCTGCTGGACTCGGAGAAGAAGATGCTCCATCAACGCCTTCGCGAGGTCCGTGAGGAGCACAAGAGGAGACAGCGGCAATGAACGAACACGACTTTGAAGCTCTCGTCACGGAGGTGCTCGCGGATAAGGCGGCACGAGCTTCGGCCGCTGAGAACAACCTCCGTCGGAAGCTCGCCGAGGCGTTCGAGAGGGCGAGAAGCGAGCGCGGCCTGACGATTCGCGAGTTGGCGGCCGAGATGGAAACATCGCTTTCGCAGGTCCAGCGACTTCTCCATCACGAGGTCGGCGGGAGCCTGACCCTTCTCACTGTCACGCGCGCGGCGGATGCCCTGGGACTGAGGGTGTCCGTCCATGTGCGCCCGTGTGCGGGTGTGGAGGGAAGGCTAATCCCCTTCGGTGAATTGGCGTGGTGCAAGTCCGAGAACCCAGCCCTTGCGGAGAAACGGCGTCCCGTTCAACGGCTCCCCCCGGTGGGGGTCGGCAGTGGTGAATGGAACGCGCAAACCTCATGGAAGGGGCTCGGAGGCGGGGGAGGTCAGGTTTGGTGACACCGAAGAGCAAGAACGCGCGTCGCCACGAAGGGGCTGGAACGAGCGACCGTGGGGGCATTCCTCCTGAGGTGGTCAGTTGCTTCAATGCACTCGTCCAGGGAGTAGAGCTGCTGGGCGTTCAGCTCGTCGAGTCTCACGCCAAGATCGATCCGTCGAAGATGGCCGAGGCTGCGGAGGGGGAGCTGGCACTGCGGGTCGAGTCGCCCGCTCATACGGCGGCATTCGTTGAAGAGGGTCAGCGGGTGCTGTACTGCGGCACCCGCTTCAGGCTGGTTCTTGGGCCAAATGGAGACAGCGAGGACGAGGTCGTCGCGGTCTTCGCCGAGTACAGCCTCCTCTACAGAGTTCCGGAGGAACTAGAGTGCACCGAGGAGGCTGCCCGGCTCTTCGCCAGCCGAAACGGGGTATTCAATGCTTGGCCGTTCTTCCGTGAACTGGCCCACTCGCTGGTGTCCAGGATGGGGCTGCCGCCGCTGGTGCTGCCACTCTACCGACTACCGGTGAAGCCGCCGAAGTAACGAGCGGATGAGCGAGAGTGTGTGGGCGAACGGAGGTGAGAAGGCAACGAATGTAAGGCGAAGCAGCAGGAGCTAGAAAACGAAAACCCCGAGCCGCAGGGCGACTCGGGGCTCTCGTGCTTAACCTCGGCCCGGGTGGGCCTCGATGTAAGCCTGGGAACTTCATCGTCTTTCACCCGCAGCCCGAAGTCAAGCACTCGATTGCGGCGGCCCGCACGAGGCCGAACGAGATTCTTGCGCCCTACCGGGCCGGGAGATTGGTGATGAAGACTGACGAGATGGTTCGGGGAGGCCGAGGTTCGGCCCCTATCTTCCTCAACAAGCAGAAATACGAGGTCGACGCCGAGTCGATGTCCGGCAGGGCCATCAAGGCCCTCGGCGGCTACGGCGACGATTACGACATCTTCCTCATCCAGGGCGAAGGCGACACCACGGGTTCGTCGATCGGGCCGGACCAGTCGGTCCCCATCAAACCCGGGCTCCACTTCCGGGCGCTGCCGGGCAACCGGAACTTCGGAGATGTCGCCATCCACCCGGACCTGGCCTCGGCGATCGAGAAGATTCGGGGTTTGGGCTACGGGGTGGACGTGAACCTCGAGGGCGGCGTCGTGGGCGTGGTCATCCACGACTTCCCCCTGCCGCGCGGCAAGTTCAACTCGCAGAAGACCCGGCTGCTCCTTCGTGCCCCGGCCAATCCGGACGGCGCGATGGACATGTTCTGGACGGATCCGGCTCTCCGGCTCGCCAACGGTGCCGTGCCGCAGGCCGCCGACTGCATCCAGACCCTTCATGGCCAGCAGTGGCGTCGGTTCTCGTGGCACTACAAGGCTCAGTGGAAGCCGGGCCGCGACAATCCGTTCACGTACTTGGCCTTCGTCGAGGACCGCTTCGCGCGGGGAGTGTAGGTCATGACCTGCACGTTCCGTTTCACGGAGTCGATCTTCGGCTCGCTGGAAGAACTGTTCGAGGCCGGAGCGCCCAATGAGGCTGGATCGTTCGTCCTCATGGGCTTCGCCGACACGTCCGAAGGCGTCCAGCTCTATACGCGCGGCGTGCTCGCGCCGCAGATGGGGGCGTGGCGGGTGCAGGAGCCCGCGCGTCTCGCGCCATCTACCGCGTGGATGTCTCAGGCCATCGGCCTCGCCGATCGACAGGGTCTCGGCCTCGCGTTCATTCACTCTCATCCGGTCGGTATCGGCGGACCCCGATTCAGCGGTGCCGACGAGTGGATGCACGAGGCGATGGTGCCCGTGATGGTCGACAACCTGGAGGGCCGCCCGTTCGCCAGTCTCGTCTACTGCAACGGCAGCATCTCCGGCTCTGTCTGGTATCGGGGCGCTCGGCGCGAGCTGGAGAAGATCGCGGTCATCGGCAATCGGCTTCGTCGGGTCGATCTGCACGTCCGAGATGTCGCAGATACCGAGGCGTTCGATCGGCATGTCCTTCTGTGGGGTGCGCGGGGACAGGCCCTGCTCGCGCAGCTCACAGTCGGAGTGGTCGGAGCTGGCGGCACAGGGTCGGCTGTGGCCGAGCAGCTCGTCAGGTCGGGGGTGGGTGAGACGATTGTCGTCGACCCGGACGTGCAGGAGAGGACGAACGTCACCCGCGTCTATGGCAGCTTCTCCGAGTCGGTCGGACAGAACAAGGCGGAGAGCCTCGCCGAGCATCTCCGACGGATCTGGGGCGGCCGGGTAGAGGCGCTTCCGGTCGGTGTTGAGCATCGTCAGGCCGTCAATGCGCTCGCTCGCTGCGACGTCATTTTCGGGTGCACCGACAACCATTCGTCTCGTGCGGTGCTGAACGACCTCGCGCTTCAGCACCTCGTCTCGGTCATCGACGTCGGGTGTCGGATCGGCGTGCAGGAGCAGCGCACCCGAGGCATTGGCTGCGAGGTGCGACTCGTTCACGCGGACACGGCCTGCTACTACTGCGGCGGCGTAGTCGATCCGCAGACCATCCGCAATGAGGCGCTTCCGTTGGAGGAGCGCCGTGGCCTGGAGCAGGAAGGCTACGTGAACGGCTTGGCGGACGAGCCGAGCATCATCCCTGTCACGACGAGCACCGCCGCGCTGGGTGTGCTGCGGTTCTTCGACCACGTCCTTGGGGTGCTCGGTTGGGCGCCGGGTCGGCTGATGACTGACCTGCACGCGCTTGACATGTTCACGGTTGCGGCCTCCGCAGATCCTACTTGCGTCTGCCGTCAGCGCTTCGGCATCGGGAGCCAGCGCCAGATTTTCAGTCGGCGCCTCGGAGGCGCTTCCGTCCAGCTCGGAGCTTTGAGGTCACACCTATGACGAGGAGTACGTCGAGATGAGGAAGAACAGCAGACATGTTACGCCCCATCCGGAGGGCTGGGCTGTCCGCAAGCCCGGTGGCGAGCGCGCCAGTTCCGTGCATTCCACCCAGGTCGATGCCGAGCGCCGGGCGAAGGAGATCGTGGCGAACTCCGGCGGTGGCGAAGTCGTGATTCACGACCGGCAGGGCCGCATCCGCGACTCCGACACGGTTCGACCGGGCCACGATCCGTCGCCGCCGAAGGATCAGAAGCACTGAGTGCCAACCTGATTGCTGAACGCGCACACTTCGAAAGGACGATGACGATGCGGACCATCAACATGGCGCACCTGCGCGACCAGGGGATCGACTTCGCCGTGTTCGAAGCGGATACGGTTGCGAGGACACCGCACAGTCGCCAGGCTCTGCTCAACGACCTCACCGGGCGCGCTCGGGCAGAAGGCTTGAACGTGGACAAGGCGGCACTCGCCTTCGTCGAAGGCGGGCGGATCAAGTTCTTCGGAACGCCAGATCTCGTTCGCTATCTCGCGAGCGGCTGGTTCCCGGATTGGACGCACACGCTGACCATCGGGTGAATTGCGCTCTGGCGCTGCTGATGCCGCCCTTGCCGTCAGTGCTCGTCTTAGTTGACCGCCACCAAGGCGATTCAAGTTGGCGAGCCGTCCCGCCTGCTTCCGCGTCGCCCAATTGGCGAACCTCTCCGCACCTTGATCCCCTAACCGTCTCGTGAGACGGTCGCCCCGATGCGGAACGGGGGCTTCTTCCTCATCGTCGGGCTGGTCCTCCTCGCCTGCGGCGACAACGCGGGCGGCAAGGCCGGAACTACGGGTGATGGCGGGATGGGCGACTTGGATGCACGTCCGAACACCGACCTTGACCCGTCACCGAGCGATGCAGGTCCTCGTTTCGACTCTGGCCGCCCAGATGCTGGTTGGGAAGACGGTTCACCACCTGCCGACGACGCCGCCCAACCTCGTCCCGACCGGGACGGGGACGCGGTTGCCGACGAGATCGACAACTGCCCCGACCTGGTGAACCCCGAGCAGGTCGATCAGGACGGCGACCACGCTGGCGATGCCTGCGACCCGCAGCCCCAGCAGTTCGGCCATAGGCTGGGCGGACAGGCCCTGGCCCTAGCTCTTGAAGTGGTGATGAGAAATGCATAATATTGCATCATGGCGAACGAAGCCCTAATCCAAACTCGCGTACCGATCGCTGTTGCGGAGGACGTCGCCGCTCTCTCCGCAGCCGAAGGACTCTCCGTGGCGGCATGGGTCAGGCGGCTGCTCATCAAGGAAGTTGGTCAGGTGCGTACCCCGGCGTGCACGAGCCGAGTTGGCGAGAAGCCGAACCTGGGGGTCAACCCGTCCTGGATCTTGGAGCGGGTGGAGGAGATGACCTCGACCGAGGTCAAGTTCCATATGCTCCACGGGCCGGGGCACCCGCTACCCGGTGCGCCCGTCACGCCCGGCTATCTCTCCGACATCGACTGGTATCAGCACCAAGACGACCACCGTTTCCACCTCCAGGGCAGCCCGAAACCGTGGTGTATCGTCCGCTCGATGTTCGACGCCCGGTCGGGGCGGATGGAGCTGGTCCTCCGCTCCGAGTAGGTGTGCAGCTCGGCGCAACCCTGGGGACGTTCCTGGGGACGTTTCGCCCGCCGGAGGCGTCATTCGGCCCCAGAAATGGCGCTCGCTCGCTCGTACTTTCAAGGGGTTGCGGCCGTCACAGGGGTTCCCAAGCTGAAAGTCGCGGGTTCGAATCCCGTGTCCCGCTCCCGAAAAGGCCCTGGTTTTCCAGGGCCTTTTTCATTTCTGCCTCTCGACCGTCGAGCCGTGGTTCAGTCGGGGTCCCGATCGGGGTCCCGATTTCCCG
>CAUJEQ010000270.1 GCA_963169135.1 Chloroflexota bacterium | reverse complement strand
CTGAGCGACTTCTCGATCAGGTAGCCCGTGGTCCATTCAATGCCGGACTCGGTGCCTTTGAACGCGTACACGCCGATGTTGAAGACAATGGCGAGCCCGATCCAGGCGACGCTCCAGCCGAGCGCCTCCTTGCGGGACACCTCGTGTGCGTTGCGGTGGAAAACGCCCAGGTCGAGCGCGAGCATACCCGCGACGAAGACAAGGAAGATAGCCCAGGGAAGTAGTTCGATGAACAAGTGAAGATCCGTGCCCGGAGAAGAATTCGATGAACTGCCCGGGGACGCGCGGCTGTGAACAGGTCACGCCGCGCGCCCCTGGGCTGGGGAAACGATGCAGGCTTAGTCGAAGTCGAGGTCCGCTGCATCGCGGCGCCGGTGCCGGCGTTCGCGGTCGTGACGCTCGTTGTGCCGGGGGCGGTCATCCTCGTCGCCCTCCAGCACCGCCGCCAGGCGGTCGAACAGTCCGCGCAGACCTTTCCGCGGCTGTCGCGCGACATCGCGATCCCGTCCCGGGGCATCTGGTTCAAAGAGTTCAAACAGGTCCATTGCCGAGCCTCCTTTGCGGTCCTGGCAAACGACGCCTGGCCGCATCCACAAAATGGATGAGCCAGGGTCTCACCAGGCGAAAGGCTCGCCCCGCACAGCCGGCGCCAGTGGGCGCGTATTGACGACTCGTGCGATGCACCCGGGGGCGGGTGCTGGTTACTCCCCCTTGCTACGGATCGAACTTATACGACACGCGTGTCGTATGTCAATGCTGAGTGCTTCGCGCCGTGCGGCAGCCTGGTGACGGTTTGAAGCTGTACACTCAGGCCATGGAAACCATCCTGTACATCTCGATCGCGGAAGCGGCTGGCCGTCTGGGTATGACGGTCGCGGAGGTCGAGGAGCTGGTCGCGGAGGGAGCGCTCGAAGCCCGCGAGACCGAAGCCGGGAAGGCTGTCGCCGAGGACGACGTGGCGGACCCGTTCATGAGGCGGGACACGCCGCGCTGGCTCCTTGAGACGCGCCGGCTTCAAAGGCGCGAATCGGGCCCGGTCGACACGGCAATGCTGGTACGAGAGCTCCGCGAAGAACGTGACGAGTACGGCGCCTGAGTGGCGCTGATCGCGGTCGTCGACACGTCGGTCATTGTTCCGGCTTTTCTGACGGACGAGGGCGCAACAGCAGATGCCCAGGAGCTGCTCCGAATGGCGGCGAGCGGGATGTGCCGCCTCGCCACGAGCAGCCACGCAATACTTGAGACAACCGCCGCATTTCACAAAGCCGTGCGCCGGGACCGCTTGTCCAGCGCGGCCGCGCTTCGAATGGCGTCGCTGCTCCCATCGCTCCCGATCGAGCGCATTCCAGTGACGAGAGTTCTCCGTCGCGCCACGAGAATTGCTTTCGAACAGGACATGACGGTCTATGACGCGCTGTTCGTGGCCACCGCGATACACCTTCGCTTGCCGCTCGTTACCGCGGATCGCCGGCAGGGCCAGTTGGCTACAGGGCTCGTGCCGGTACTGTCACCTGGCGAGGCCTTTGCCGCCGCCCAGTGAGCCTAACGCCTATGCCACGTGCTGCGGCTTCGGCCGCGGCTCCGCCCCGGCGGGCGCTTCCGCATCCTTTTTCGCTTCGGCCGCCTGGGCCTGACGCATCGGGCGCCGGATGCTCCAGCGCCGGAAGCGCTCCTCCACCGGTTTGCCCGGCTCGCGCTTGTCGCGCTCGGCCCTGTCCTTGATGAAGTCCTCGCGCGTCCGCCCGCCGATCTGGCTCGTGTGGCAGAGGATCGCGTCGACCTTCTTCTCCCAGTGGTCCGTGATGTCGACCGAGTAGTCCGGGTTGGCCGCGCCGCCGAGCAACACCTCGTTCACCTGGTGCGAATCGAGCCCGTCGTCTTCGTGGTGCTGGTAGAACAGCCGGTCCCGCACGATCGGGTAGATCGCGTCCATTGTCGCCTGGCCCACATTCCGGTGGTCCCGGTGATTGAACGTCCCTCGGAACGCGTCCCACGTGATCACCACGTCCGGCCGGTACAACCGCAGCAGCCGCACAATCTGCCCGCGCAATTCGGCGCTCTCGCTCGTGAAGCCGTCGGGGTATCCCAGGAAGATGCACTCCTTCACGCCCAGCAGCCGGCAGGCGGCCCGCTGCTCTTCCTCTCGGATTGCGGCCAGCTTCTCGGGGTGCATCGTGTCGTCGTGGGTACCCTTGTCGCCACCGGTCACCAGCACGTAGTACACGTCCCAGCCCTCGGCACACCACTTCGCGACGGTCCCCGAGCACATGAACTCGGCGTCGTCGGGGTGCGCCATGATGACCATCGCCCGCCCGGGCCCCTCTATCGGTGGTAGCTCGTCCGCCTGGGCGGAACCCAGCGGCGGCGTCGTCTGCGGCCGCGGTCCGAGTCTGTTCGTCGCAACGGCCGCCGGCTTCCGCGTCTTATTCTTGTCGAGCTTCTTCGCCTTGTCCTTCTTACTCATCAAACCACCGTAAAGGCCCATCCAGTGGGCCGGTCTTGCCTGCCCGTAACTATAGCCGAGCCTGCCAGAACCGGCCGATCGCCCCGCCAGCGTGAACCGGCCCACACAGCACACGGTTCCTTCATACCATCTTCAGGTTTCGCAGCTCTCGCGACTCTACGTTGGGTGCACCCCCTGAGGAGTACCTCCATGCTCGCGAATCCCACCACGGCCATGCGCCGCACCGGCCCGATCTCCCTCCGCATCCCAGCCGCCGCGGCCACGTCCGGCGTCACGGTCACCCTGATGTACCTTTTCGGGCCCGTCCCGCTCTACCTGGCGACCGCTCGGGTTTTCGCCACGCCGGCGCAGCTCACCTCCGGGTTCTTCGTTGCGTTCCTCACCGCCGGGGTCGTCACCATCGCCCTGTCGGTGCGCTATCGGCAGCCCCTCGGTATCGGCTGGTCGGGGCCGGGTCTGGTCTACATGGCCGCCATGGCATCGCAGTACAGCGTCGGCCACTTCGCCGGCGCCACACTGTTCGCTGGCCTGGCGATGGTGTTCCTGGCGGTGACCGGGCTTGCCGAACGCCTCGCCCGCGCCCTTCCCGTCCCGGTCGTGCTCGCCGTGTTCGCTGGCAGTTCGCTCCACTTCTGCACGGCAGGCGTCGCCGGCGTCCAGGCCGAGCCCCTCGCAGCCGGCGCCCTTGTCGCCGGGTTCTTCGCTGCGAGGAGGCGGCCGAACCGGTTCATCCCTCCGCTGGGCCTCGGCTGCGCCCTCGGACTGCTTGTCCTGGCCGCCTCGGGGGGCTTCGAGCCCGCTTCGTTCCAGGCAGGCGCGCCCGCAGTCGAGTTCGTGCACCCCATCTTCGACTTCTCGGCCATCGTCGCCGTCGGCCTCCCGCTGGTACTGCTCGCTGTTGGCCTCCAGAACATGCAGGGATTCGGTGGACTCCGCGCGGCTGGCTATGAGCCCCCCTTCCGTCTGGTGACTGCAGTCCTGGGTGGCGTTTCCATGCTCCACGCGAGCGTCGGCGCGCCGCCCGGCGGAATGCAGACGACCCCCCTGTTCGTCATGGCGGGCGACCAGTCCGGCCCGAAGGAGAGCCGTTGGATCGCCGCCGTTGTCGCGTCGGCCGGGTGCCTCGCCATCGCCGCTGGAGCCGTGACGGTCGGCGCGTTCGTCTCGGCACTGCCCCTGGGCTTCGTTGCGGCCACGGTGGGCATCATCCTGCTGGCCACCGTGTTCGATAGCCTTCGCTCGGCGCTCGCGGGCCCCATGGCCTTTCCGGCCTTCGTGGCTTTTGTGGTGGCCGCTTCCGACCTCTCGGTCGTGGGGATGGGCGCGCCTCTCTGGGCACTGGTCATCGGCGCCGTCGCAACCGCGAAAATGCCGTCGCTTCAGCAGCCCCCGGGCAACGTGCCGGCCCCGGCCCGCGCCTAGACCTGGGCCTGCACCACGCGCAGTGGGAACGTCGCCAGCACTTCGTAGCTTGCCCCGCCCGGCCCGAGCTTGCTGCGCATCAGCGAAACCTGCGACGTCCGCCAGTTCACTCCCGGCACGTCCGTCTTCCCGACCGCCACCTCGATCTCCGCACGGTGCCGGGTGCCGATCTCGTCGCGCACCCGCCCGAGCGTGAGGTGTGGCCGGAACGGCCGACGCTCCGGCTCGAAACCGACCACTGCCAGGGCCGCATTCACCGCGCGCACCAGTGCTTCCAGGCGCAGCACGTCACCCGCGATGCCCACCCACATGATCCGAAGGCCTTCGCGCCCGCCGAACGTCCCGATGTTCGAAAACTCGAGCTCGAACGGCGAATGCCCCACCACCGCTTCCTGGATGGCGAGCTTGACCGCCGGCAGTTTCTTCGCCGGGACCTCGCCAAGGAACTTCAGGGTCACATGGAGGCCCTCAGGCTTGATCCATCGCACCGCTGGCCCGCTCTTCTTCCGGAGGCCCTCGATCGTTTCACCGATGGCCTCCTTCACTTCGTCTGGAACTTCGCAGGCCACGAACAGCCGGACGTGGTCCTGGGGAATGTCACTCATGAGTTGTTGTTATCCGAAAGAGTCTCTCGGCGTTACCGCCACACACTTGCTTCGCCACGTCGCCCGGGAGTTGCCCGAGGAGGCGTTGGAGCTGGCGCCGGGGCGAAAGCAGTGGGTAATCAGAGCCGAAGATCACGCGTCCGGGACCGGC
>CAUJEQ010000269.1 GCA_963169135.1 Chloroflexota bacterium | reverse complement strand
GTGGTTCTGGAGTGCGGCGGCTATCTGCTCCACCTGGACCACGCCCTGCGCGATCACCGGGACTTCCTTCAGGTGGAGCTGCCCCTCGAGGTCGAGCGGCACAAACAGGTCCGTATCGAAGCTGAGCGCGATGCCGTGGTGCGGGTGCGCGTGCGCAATGGCTCCCGAGCCGGTGAGGGCGTAGATGGTCGAATGGAGGAGCGTGTCGCTCGATGGGGGTGGGCCTTCGTGGCTGCCATCGGGGTTCACGAAGGCGATGTGGCGGTCGCGCAGGCGTCCGAGCATGGTGCCGGTGCCGGTAATCCACATGCCCATGCCGCTGCGGATGCTGAGGTTGCCCCCGTGGCTGCTCACAAGCCCGAGGGTGTAAAGGTCGCGCCCGACCTCGTGGAAGGTACCCATGATTTCCTGGGTGATTGTGGCCATCTGGAGCGTCAGCTTACGAAGCGGGAGAGCCGGGTGCCAGCGATGCGGCTCGCGTAGAATCAGCGCACTTTCCCCTGGAGATTCGACATGTCACTTGCTGGGCGCGTTGCGCTGGTTACCGGAGGCGGCCGCGGCATCGGCCGTTCGATTTCGCTGGCACTTGCCGCCGACGGCGCGGAGGTGGCGGTGAACTACCGTCGCGACGAGGATGCCGCAAAGGAGACGGCCGCCGAAATCGAGAAGCTCGGCCGCACGGCGAAGGCGTACGCCGCCTCGGTGGACGACTGGGACCAGGACGAGGCGATGGTCGAACAGGTGCTGGCCGACTTCGGGCACATCGACATCCTCATCAACAATGCCGGCATCGCGAGCCGCGGCCAGGGCGTGGCCGATACCGACCCGGCGGAGATGGAGCGCGTGGTGCGCACGCACGCCTTCGGCCCGCATTACCTCTCGAAGCTGGTCATCCCGAGCATGCGTACCCGGCCGCGGGGCGACATCATCATGATTTCGAGCGTGGCGGCACGGGGCCTCGGCCCGAACGGCGCGCCGTACAACATGGGCAAAGCCGCAATGGAAGCGCTGGCGATGACGCTGTTCAAGGAAGAGCGGCGCCACAACATCCGCGTGAACGTCGTCCGGCCCGGGCTGACCGAGACCGAAATGGGCTCGCGGCTGGCGCGGGCGACACAGGGCATCCAGAGCATGCGCGACATCGACAAGCGGTCGCCGTTCGGGCGCGTGGCCCAGCCCGAAGACGTGGCCAACGTGGTGCGCTACCTCGTGAGCGAACGCGCCTTCTACCTCACCGGCCAGTGCATCGAAGTCGATGGCGGCGGCATGACCGCGCTGCCCAACCTGTAGGGCGCCTGGCCTACCGCTCGTACCTGGCGAGCACCAGGCAGCTGTTCTGGCCGCCGAACCCGAAGCTGTTCTTCAGCGCGACGCGGACATCGGCCTTGCGTGCGACATTCGGGACGTAGTCGAGGTCGCAGGTGGGGTCGGGCGTATGCAGGTTGATAGTCGGGTGGATGACGCCGGTCTCGATCGTCTTCACGGTGGCGATG
Organism: Chloroflexota bacterium; assembly: GCA_963169135.1. Classification (GTDB taxonomy): domain Bacteria; phylum Chloroflexota; class Dehalococcoidia; order Tepidiformales; family Tepidiformaceae; genus Amarobacter. The sequence goes on along the minus strand of CAUJEQ010000269.1, from coordinate 1,109 downwards.
GTTTCCATGCCGCCGCTCGCGCCCAGGCCATGGCCAATGAGGGACTTGGTGGCGCTGACGGCGACGCGGTAGGCGTGGTCGCCGAGGACGCGCTTGATGGCGTTCGTCTCGGCGGTGTCACCGAGCGGGGTGCTGGTGGCGTGCGCGTTCACGTACTGGACCTCGGCAGGCTGCATGCCGGCATCGCGCAGAGCTTCGGCCATGGCGCGGGCGGCGCCTTCGCCGTCGTCCGGCGGGGCTGCGACGTGGTAGGCGTCGTTGGTGCAGCCGAACCCGGCGACCTCAGCATAGATGCGGGCGCCGCGGGCGAGGGCGTGGGCCTCGCTTTCGATGAGGAGCGCGCCGGAGCCTTCGCAGGGGACGAACCCGTCGCGGGTGGCATCGAACGGGCGGCTGGCGGTGGCGGGGTCATCGTTCTGGCTGGTGAGGGCGCGCATGACGGAGAAAGCGGCCAGCCCGAGCTCGCAGATGCCGGCCTCGCAGCCACCGGTCAGGACGACATCGGCGCGGCCGGAGCGGATGATCATCGAGGCTTCGCCGATGGCCTGGGTGCCAGCGGCGCAGGCGGTCACGATCGTGCCGTTGTAGCCGCGCAGGTTGTATTGCAGGGCGACCTGGGCTCCAGCCATGTTTCCCAGGCTGCGCGCGAGGTAGAGCGGGTCGATCTTCATGCCCCCGCGTTCGAACAGGGTCTGGGCCGCGTCCTGGATATCCGGGTAGCCGCCGCCGCCGTTGCCGATGAGCACGCCGACGCGGTCGCGGTCTTCGGCGTCGAGATCGAGTCCGGCGTCTTCGAACGCCTGCCCGGCGGCGGCGACCATGAACTGGGCGAACCGGGCCATGCGGCGGGAGGCCTTGCGTTCGATGAACTTCGTCGGGTCCCAGTCGCGCACTTCGCCGGCGACCTTGCAGGGGAAACCCTCGGGGTTGGCGCCGGTCATCAGTTGGATACCGGAGCGGCCGTTGACCAGGCTGTCCCAGAACTCGCCGACCGTGTGCCCGGCAGGCGTGACCGCCCCCATGCCAGTAACGACGACTCGAGTGCGCGCGCGAAGGGTCTCGTTCATGGCTCGTAGCGTACAGGGGCGGGGCGTTGAGGGGCGAACCTG
>CAUJEQ010000268.1 GCA_963169135.1 Chloroflexota bacterium | reverse complement strand
TCATCCGGCGACACGACGACGCAGGGACGCGTCTTCCGAATCTCGCTGCCCACCGTTGGGTCGAGATTGACGAGCCAGACCTCGAAGCGTGTTACTCCCATTCCCACTCGGCGTCGTCCCACTCTGAGCGCAGAGCATCATCGATCGTCCCGTCTTCAGGGCCGAGCTGCCGGAAGGCATCCTCCCAACCCGCACGCGCCGTCCTCGGACGCCGAAGCACGATGGCGTTCGATTCGAGTTCCATGTCGATCTCGGACTCCAATCCGGCAGCCTCGATGAGCGACTTCGGGATGCGGATTCCCTGAGAATTGCCGATCTTGACGAGTTTCGTCTTCATGTACCTACATTGTAGGCACCATGGCCAGCACCTTTCAACAGACCGTTACCGGCCCGACCAGGCCTCCAGGCGGCGCATGCCTTCTTCGAGGCGGTCGTCGGGGGTGGTAACGCTGAGACGGATGTAGCCTTCGCCGTTCAGGCCGTAGCCGCGGCCCGGCGTTACCACCACGCCGGTCTCATCAATGAGCCGGGCAGCGTAGTCGGCGCTCGTGACGCCGGCCGGGAGCTTCGCCCAGACGTAGAGCGATGCCTTCGGCGTGTCGACTTCGAGCCCGCACTTGCGCAGTACCTCGACGATGCGGTCGCGGCGGCGCTGATAGATGGCGTTGTGCTCGTCGATGCAGTCCTGGGGGCCGTAGACAGCCTCGATGGCCATTTTCTGGATGGCCTGGGGGATGCCGCTATCGATGTTCGACTTCACGCGCATGAGGGCATCGACCATCTGGGCGTTGCCGACAATCATGCCGATCCGCCAGCCGGTCATGTTGTAGATCTTCGACCACGAGTTGAACTCGACCGCGACATCGCGGGCCCCGGGCACCTGGAAGATGCTTATCGGCTTGTAGCCGTCGTAGGCAACATCGCAGTAGGGGTTGTCGTGGAGGATGGCCACGTCATACTTCTTTGCCCAGGCGACGGCCCTTTCGAAGAAGTCGAAGTCGGCAACGGCGCCGGTGGGATTGTTGGGGTAGTTCAGCCAGAGCACCTTCGCCTTTTCGGCGACATCGGCGGGAATGGCGTCCAGGTCAGGCTTCCAGCCACTTTCGGGTGTGCAGTCGAGCTTGTAGCTCGTCCCGCCGGCAAACATGGTGCCGATCTCGTAGACCGGGTAGCCCGGGTCGGGCATGAGGGCGATATCGCCCGGATCGATGAAGCAAAGGGCGATGTGGCCGATGCCCTCTTTCGAGCCGATGAGGGGCAAGGTCTCCGTCAGCGGGTCGAACTTCACTTCGAAGCGGCGCTCGTACCAGTCAGCGATCGACTGGCGTAGCTCGGGCAGGCCTTCGGACTCGGGGTAGCGGTGGTTGACGGGCTCTTCAGCGGCCTGGTGGAGCGCATCGAGAATGTTGCGGGGCGTGGGCAGGTCGGGGTCGCCGATGCCGAACGTGACAATGTCGACGCCTTCGGCGCGCTTGGCGGCGATCTTCTTGGAGATTTCGGCAAACAAGTACGGAGGCAACGCCTCGACGCGCTTCGCGAGCTTCATGGTCTGAGTCCTGTGTCGGGTCTGGGGTGCTGCCGGCAAGCGGCGGCGAAGACGGGGCGGCCCGGCGTTCGCGGCACGGACCCGATCCTACCATGCGCCCCGGACACGGCCACGGCCACGGCCACGGCCACGGCCACGCCAGCTACGCCTTATCCGGCGGCGCTGGCAACCTGGGAGGAGCTTGCAGCCGGCGCATCCAGGCAGGCCAACATCTCGGCGACGGAGGTCAGCTTCGCCCGCGGGCGACCCTCGCGAGCGCCCTGCGCCTGCTCGACGGCGTCGATGCGGCACCAGTCGTCGAAGGTGACACAGCGGAGACCGCGGCTTTCGAGGGTGGCGGGATACGCGTCTCGCGCGGACTCTACCGGCGCGAAGGTACGGCCGGAGACCGCGTCTTCGAGCATGGCAGCCACAGTCTCGACCGAATCTGGCTTGTTGGTGCCGATGACTCCCGATGGCCCGCGCTTGATCCAACCGGAGGTGTACATGCCGGGGAGCGGCTCGTTGCTCGCTTCGTCGAGGATGCGTCCCGACTCGTTGAGGATGACGCCCCAGCGCTCGTGGAACGGCACGCCGGGGAGGGGGACGCCCCGATAGCCAACCGAACGGAACACCAGGCCTGTTTCGATGGTCTCGAACTCGCCCGTTGGTTCCGCGGAGAGCGTGCCGGATTCCGACGCCACAAGGCGGGTGCGGACCAGCTTGAGCGCGGTCACCGTGCCGGAGACGCCACCGATCAATTCAACGGGAGATACGAAGAAGCGGAGGAAGAGCTGCCGCTCCTTGCCCTCCGGTGGGCGTGCTGCGAACTCGGCAATCATGTCGACCTTGCGCTGGAGCATACGGTCGCCACTGGCTTCGACTTCAGCGCGGCTCAGTTCGTCGAGCGCGGCCTCTTCGGGGCGGATGACCAGGTCGGCGTCGGCGAGATTGCCGAGTTCTTTCAGCTCAGGGTTTGTGAAGGCGGCCTGGGCCGGTCCGCGGCGGCCGAGCAGGTGCACTTCGCGGACGCGGCTCTGGCTGAGCGCTTCAATGACGTGACGGGGCATGTCGGTCTGTTCCATCTCTTCGCGGGAGAGGCAAAGGATGCGGGCGACATCGACCGCGACGTTGCCGACACCGACAACGGCGACGCGCTCCTGGGAGAGGTCGAACTGGCAATCCTGGAAGTCGGGGTGACCGTTGTACCAGGCGACGAAGGCGGTTGCGGGGTGGCTGCCGCGGAGGTCTTCGCCGGGGATGTTCATGCGGCGGTCGGTCTGGGCGCCGGTGGCGAAGAGCACCTGATGGTAGTGAGCCCGGATATCGTCGAGCGAGAGGTCGCGCCCGAATTCGACATTGCCAAAGAAGCGGAAGCGGGGGTCTGCGGCCACCTGGGAGAAGCTCTTCGTGACGTTCTTGATCTTCTGGTGGTCCGGGGCCACGCCGTGCCGGACGAGGCCGAAGGGGGTGGGCAGCCGGTCGAACATATCGACGTGCGTGGTGGGCGGCCCGTCACGGAAGAGGGCTTCGGCGGCGTAAAAGGCGGCCGGCCCGGCCCCAATGATGGCGACGTTGAGGGCGGCTGGAGTAGGGGTTCCGCCGCTCATGCGTCGAGCAACTGGCTTTCGAGCGACTCGATGGCGCCCTGGAAGTCGTCGCGTTCGGCCTTCACCAGGTCACCGATGGTGACCATGCCGAGGAGCCGTCCTCGCTCAACCACGGGCACGTGCCTGAAGCGGCGAGCGGTCATGGTCTGGAGAACCGCGTCGACATCGTCGGCAGGGGTGGCGACCGTGACGGGGCTGGTCATCCAATCGCCGACCGTAGCGCCGGCGGGCGCGTCTGACGCGGCAAGGTGGCGGATGATGTCGCGTTCGGAGAGGATGCCAGACGGCGCGCCGGCCGGGTCGACGACAATGACCGCGCCGATGTTGTGGTGGGCGAGGAGCGCGATCGCGTCGGAGATGGAAGTCCCCGCCCCGGTGGTGATGACCTGTGGGCCCTTGGCCGCCAGGATCGATTCCAATTTCACGCGGGATACCTCCGTGTGCTGCGATAGTCGCCATCCAGCTTCGCACATGACGGGGAACGGTGAAGCACGAACGGGTTCAAGATAGGGGGCCGAAGGGCGGAAAATCGGCAGAACGGGAAGTCAGGCGTACCACTCCGCGTCGAAGACGCGGGTTGCGGGGCCGGTCATGAAGACCGGGCCATTGCCGTCCCACTCGAGCACGAGATCGCCGCCCGGGAGCGAGTCGACAAGCCGGTCGCCGGTGAAGCCGCGCAGGCGCGAGGCAGCCGCGACCGCGGTCGCGCTGGTGCCCGAGGCGAGTGTGATGCCCGAGCCACGCTCCCAGACCCGGTGCTTCACATGGCCCCGGTCGAGCACCTGGACGACCTGGAAGTTCGTACGGCGGGGGAAGAGCGGGTGGTTTTCGACCAGTGGGCCGATGCGTTCGAGCGGGAACTGGGCCGGGTCGTGGTCGATGTAGTGGATGGCGTGGGGGTTGCCGACGCTCACCAGGGTGAGCTTCAGGTCCATGCCATCGACGGTCAGGGGGAGGTCGATGATGGGACCGGCGCCCTCGACGTTGGCCGGCAGAGAGGCCGGGTCGAAGTTCGGCGGGCCCATGTCGACGCGGGCGGCCACGATGACGCCGCCCTCGCGGAAGAGCTGGAGTGTCTTGATTCCGGCGAGGGTCTCGACCGTGACCGTGTCGCGGTCGGCGGGCACCAGGCCCTCTTCGACGGCGAACCTCACGACGCAGCGGATGCCGTTGCCGCACATCTCTGCCTCGGAGCCATCGGCGTTGAACATGCGCATCCGCATGTCGGCGACGGTGGAGGGCAGGGCGAGGATGAG
>CAUJEQ010000267.1 GCA_963169135.1 Chloroflexota bacterium | reverse complement strand
AACCGCCAGGGCTGGCACGTCATCGTCGTGCGCGATCAGGCGACCAAAGACGCCATCGCCGAGTGCGCAAAGCCGGCCGCCCGGCGTTATGCCGCCCAGGTTGCCCTCGGTGAGAACCCGTGGAACACGGTGGTACCGACCGGGGCCACGCCGGAAATGATCGCCGCGACACCTGTGCCCGCCACACTGACCGAGCCCTACCGCCACGCACCGGTGGTGCTGGTTGTGTGCGTCGACCTGCGCGTGGTGGCATCCATCGACCAGTACCTGCCCCGGACAGCGGTGGCGAGCGGCGCTTCGATCTACCCGCTGGCGTGGAACATCCTGCTGGCAGCGCGGAACGAGGGCCTCGGCGGCACGCTCACGACCATGCCGATCGCCGAAGAGCCCGCCCTGCGCGAACTGCTTCACCTGCCGGAGTCCGTGGCCGTCTGCACCATCATGCCGCTCGGGAAGCCCGTCCGGCAGCTTTCGAAGCTGAAGCGGAAGCCGGTCTCGAGCTTCGTGACCCGCGAGCGCTGGGACGGCGCGCCGTTCGGGGCGTAGGTGCTCCTCCTTTCCCGGGCGTACGGCCTGCAGAGGCGCCCTAACCCAGTTCGACCACCGGGCCGGCGAACCGTTCGATGAAGCGCCGGTCGTGGCTGACGACCAGCGACGCCCCGTTGTAGTGCGACAGTGCCTGTTCGAATGCCTCCCTGCTGGCGGGGTCCAGGTGGTTGGTCGGCTCATCGAGGATGAGGAGACTGGCGCCGCTGCGGATTAGGAGTGCGAGTCCGAGGCGCCGGCGTTCGCCGTAGCTCAGGTTCGCCACCGGGGTCCCCAGTTGGTCGTGCCCGAGCAGGAACTGGTGGAGGAAGTTGGTTGCCTCCGCTTCGGTCATCGGGACCGCGCGCCGCAGAAGCTCCACCGGCGTGCGGCTCCCGTCCAGGTCGAGCGCATCCGGGTCTTCCCGTTGCGGCAGGTAGCCGGCCCGTGCCGAGGGTGCGAGCAGCACTTCGCCAGCCGCAACCGGAAGCTCGCCCAGAATGGCCCGGAGGAGAGTGGTCTTGCCGGCCCCATTGGCGCCCGTGAGCACCACGCATTCGCCCCTGTTCACCGTGAACGCGACTCCTTCCGCCAGGACGCGGCCGCCGATGGCGACCGTCACGCCGTCCACGACGAGCAGCCGTGAAGCGCCGCCGTCCATTGCGGCGAACTCGCCGTAGAAGCCGTGGGGCCGCTTCTCCGGGCGCTCGACGTGGTCGCCCGATTCGAGCTGACGCTCGATCCGTGCCTTCAGGGTGACCGCGCGGCGGGCGATTTTCAGCGCCTTCTTGCGCTTGGCGAAGTCGATGGTGCGCTGTTCGATGCCGCGGGCCCGCGTCTCGATTTTGTGGATGGCCTGCTTCAGTTGCGCTTCCTCGCGCTGCTGCCGCTCGAAGGCGGTCCACTGCTGTGCCTCCCGGCGCTCTTTCTCCGCAAGCAAGGCCGAATAGTTGCCCGCGAACACCTCTGCGCCGCGCCCCCTGGCGTCGAGTTCGAGCACCTTCGTGGCACACCGGTCGAGGAAGACCCGGTCGTGCGAAACAGCCACGACCACCCCGGGGAAGCGCCCAACCTGGGCTTCGAGCCAATCCAGTCCGGCGATGTCCAGGTTGTTGGTCGGCTCGTCGAGCAAGAGGACGTCCGGGCGCGCCGCGATGAGGTCGATCAGCCCCAGCTTCGTCAGTTCGCCGCCGGAAAGCTGGCGAACCGGAGTTGTGGGATCAACGTGGCGAAGGCCCAGTGCGCCCTGGGCTGCCGCCGCATCGATGCCGCTGGACTGGTCAGACAGTGTTGCCAGGAGGCGGTCGTACTCGTCGGCGAGCCGGGAATGTTCGTCATCGAGGCCCGGGTCGGCCAGGGCCTCGGCGAGGACGGTAAGGCGTGCGGATGCCGCATCCGCCCCAAACGCGGCAGGGAAAACGGCCTGGACTGTCTCGTCTTCGCGGCCGGCGTAGCCCTGCGCCAGGTAGCCGATCGTCGCCCCGGGCGGGAGTTCCACCCGGCCGCGGTCCGGCGCTTCGAGTCCCGCAAGGACACGCAGGAGCGTGGTCTTGCCGGCGCCGTTCGGGCCTACCACACCCAGCACGTCGTCCGAGGAGACAGAGAAGGAAACGTTCGTGAGCACTATTCGCCCGCCGAGTTCGCGGTGCAGTGCTGTCACGGTCAACATGAATGAGAGACCCCACGGGATGCAGGCTCCCGCCCGGGACGGACACGGCGAGGACGAAGCAACTTGGGTGTGGGGCGGGAGAAGTTGAGCACACCGGCACGTGGCGGCAGGCAGCGGCCTGCTCCGCATCACGTTCGCGCTTCGCCGGTGTTATCGCGTCAACGGAGACCTCTCGCGGGAATGACGCAAGCGTAACGGATTACTTATTCCGCGGGAATCGTCCTTTGGTCGGAGGCGCCAACCGGCTGCGGTTGACGCTGGCCGGCCCAGCGGTAATACTCGCGGCATACCCTCTTAATTAGGCTTACCTAATGTTCATCTATAGCCCATCCTTTCTTCGTGCGGTCCGTCTCGGCACGCTGGCCGCAGCCGTTCTCGGCGGCAGCATCCTGGTTGCGTGTGGCGACTCTGATGAGCCAGAACCGGAGGCCGCTGCCGTCGCCGACCCCGAAGCTGAGGCTCACCCCACAGTCGATCCGAACGCCACGCCGACACCCGACCCCGGCCCGGCAGCATCGAGCTTGAAGGTGGACCTTACGGAGTGGTCGGTCGCCCCGAGCAAGAACAGCGTGCCCGCCGGGGTCATCCAGTTCATCGCCGACAACACGGGCGGCGACACGCACGAGCTGGTCATCCTCAGGAACGGGGAGGAACTTGCCGAGGTAGAGGGCTTGCGTTCAGGGCATGTGCAGGCAATGCGCATTCGGCTCGATCCCGGCGAATACGAATTGGCGTGCCTCATCGTCGAAACCGAGCCCGACGGCACCAAAGAAGACCACTACCAGCTGGGGATGCACACGAAGTTCGAGGTGGAGTGACTCAGGTGGCCGGCGGCAACAACTCGACTTCGTCGCCCGGCCGAACCACGCCACCGGTGACCACCCGCGCATAGACGCGGCTGTAGCCCGGGAAAAGGTTCTGGTGCATGCGGTTGAAGTCGCCGCCCTTGAACCAGCGGGCGTTGGTCTTACAGGGCGTGGTATAGCGCGTAACCTCGACCAGGACATCGGCCCCCAGCCGCAGCCGTGCACCGGGGACCACCAGGTCCCAATCGATCTCCCGGGTCGTAATGTTCTCGCCGGTGCTACCCGCGCCGAAGGTGTGGCCCTCGGCCGCCATGGCCTCGATGCGCTCGATGGAGAACAGGCACAGCGCGCGCTCGGGGCCGCCGTGGATGCCGGGGTTGTCGTGGCCATCGCCTTCGAGCCCGAGTTCCGTCACACGGGCCTCACTGACCGGCAGCTTCGGGACTCCTCCGCTGGAGATACTGACCTGAACGATGCTTCCGCGCTGTGTCATAGTTTGAGCCTAGCAGGACAGCGGACGAAGGACGATCAGCGCGCGTCGAGAAGTTCGAGGAGCCGGGCGGTACTTGCGGCCACTTCCTCGACCGCGGCCTCGAACGCGGCCTGGTTGCGTTTCGCCGGGACGCGATAGCCGCTGACCTTGCGCACATACTGCAGGGCTGCCGCGCGGACGTCGTCGCCGGTGGCCGGGGGTTCTGCGTTACGCAGCTTCTTGATGCTTCGGCACATGAACCACATTCTCGAATCATCGCCGCAAGCTGTCGATGGCGCCGCATCGAACTGAGGTATGCTTGTGTCCATGACGCTCGATGATGTGAAGCGCATGGTCACGAAGCACGAGGACGAAATCCGTGCCTTCGGCGTCCGCGGGTTGTGGCTGTTCGGCTCGACCGCGCGTGGCGAAGCCCGTCCGGAAAGCGACCTCGACCTGCTCGTTGAGTTCGAGGCGCCATGCTCGTACGGACAATATTCCGGGCTTCGGTTCTTCCTGGAGGACCTGCTCGGCCAGACAGTCGACCTCGTCCTTGCCGATGGGCTGCGGCCGCGGGTGCGGCCCTACGTGGAGCGCGATGCCGTCCGGGTCGCGTGACCTTCGTCTGTTCGTTGAGGACATGCTCGACAGTGCCTCGATCATCATCGAGTGGACGAGCCCGCTTAGCGCCGGCCAGTTCTTCACCGATCGCAAGACCTACGATGCCGTCCTGCGGAACCTGACCGTCATGGGTGAAGCTGCCAAGCAGGTGCCTGGCGAGATTCGAGATGCATTCCCCGAAGTCCCATGGCGGGCCATCGCAGGCTTTCGCGACCTGGCCATGCACTCGTACTTCGGCCTTAGCCAGCACATCGTCTGGAGCATCGTTTCGGAAACACTGCCGGGTCTCGTGAATCCGCTCGCCGCGGTCCTCCGGGAACTCCCCGCCGGCGACCCCTAGCCCCGCGGAAGGCCCAGCCCGCGGGTGGCGATGATATTGCGCTGCACCTCACTCGTCCCGCCGCCGATGGTCGCGGCGACCGAGTGCAGCTGGAAGCGGGCGATACGTCCCATGAGCAACTCCCAGCGCGATTGTCCGCGCGATGTGACCTGCCCTGCCATGCCGGCAACGTGGAAGGCGACCGCGGCCATGCGCTGTTCCACCTCGCTCGCATACAGCTTCACGATGCTCGCCTCGTAATTCGGCTGGGTCCCGCGCGCCTGCATCGATACGACCCGCGCACTCAGGTTGCGGGCCACTTCCACCTCGATCAGCAGGTCGACCAGGCGGTGACGATTCGCGCGAAGGCCGGCCAACCCGTTCTCCTTCGCACAGGCGATCACCTCCTCCAGGATTGCGCGGTACTCCACGCACAGGTCGACCAGGCTGCGTTCAAAGTCGAGGGTGGTGGCAGCGACATACCAGCCGAGGTTTTCTTCGCCGACCATGTTGGCAGCGGGGACCCGGACTGATTCGAAGAACACCTGGTTGAAACCGCTGTTCCCGGCCATGTTGATGATGGGCGAGAGCGAAATGCCCAGGGTCTTCATGTCGACGAGGAAGTACGAGAGGCCGCGATGCTTAGGTTCGGTTGGGTCGGTCCGGGCAAGAAGGATCATCCAGTCGGCGATGTGGGCGCCGCTGGTCCAGATCTTCTGGCCGTCGACCACGTAGTCGTCTCCGTCACGGACCGCGCGGGTCTGGACGCTGGCAAGGTCGGAGCCGGCGCCGGGCTCGCTGAATCCCTGGCACCAGCGCTCCTTGCCGCTCAGGATCGGCTCGATGAAACGCTCCCGCATCCACTCGGCGCCGAACTGCATGAGTGTCGGAGCGACCCAGCCGATGCCGACTCCGCCGAAGCGGGGGGCGCGGGCGCGGGCCATCTCTTCCTTGAGGATGAACTGCTGCATTATCGGAAGCTGTGCGCCGCCGTAGCGGGGCGGCCACGCGGGGGCGATCCAGCCCCGCGATTGGAGCCGTTCGCGCCACAGCGCGAGGGCGTGCTTGTCGCGCTCGTGGCCGCTGGAGAGCTGGCCCCACTCGCCTTCGCCCCCGTCGCCCCGCAGTGCGCCGGGGAGGTTCTCCGCGATCCAGCCGCGTACTCCGGCACGGAACTCGGCTTCGGCGGGCGTATCGCGAAAGTTCATTCCACCCGAAAGAATACGTTTCCGAGTCTTCGCGGTCATTCCCCTGCGTAAGCAAGCCCAGTTCTCCGATACCCATGGAGAGTGAATCAGGGGGAACCGTGACGCCCGAGCGAATTGACTTCCTGGCACTGCTGTCGGACCCGGACATGCTCCAGCTGATGCTGGTGGCATGCCCGGACGGCATCGTCACGACCGACGCGAGCGGCCGGGTGACGCTGTATACCGGCGCCAGCGAGGCGATTTTCGGATTCGACCCCATCCAGGTGCTCGACCGGCACTTTTCGATGCTCTTCGCCGAAGGGCCGGAGCGGGCGCTCCTCGATCAGCAGCTCATGGAACGCGGCCGGGCGGTGGATGTGGAGATCCCCGGGCGCCACCAGGACGGCTCCCGGTTCTTCGCGGCGGTTTCAGCTGCAGTCATCCGCGACCGGTATGGTGACGTGGCCGGCAAGGTGATGTACATCCGCGACCACACAGCCGTGCGCCAGATCGAGGACGCTCTGCGGAACCGGAACACACAGCTGAACCTGCTCGTCGCCAAACTGGACCACATGGCCCGCCACGACCAGCTCACCCTCTTGCTGAACCGTGGGTCCGCCGTGGAGGCGGCGGAAGACGCGCTCCTGGCATCCGGCCTCGAGGGCATGAACCTGGGCGTCGCCCTATTCGACCTGGACCATTTCAAGATGGTCAACGACAGCTACGGACACCTGGTGGGCGACCTCGTCCTCGCCCGCGTGGGAGCCGTCCTCCAGAAGGCGACCCGCGAGGGCGACATCGTCGGCCGCTTCGGCGGCGAGGAGTTCGTCGCCTTCTTACCTGGCGCCGATCTCGATGCGGTCGCGCGTTTCGCCGAACGCGTCCGGACGGCCATCGAGAACGCCCGGATCCCCGTGAGCGAGGACATTTCGGTGACGATGACGGTCTCCGCCGGAGTGGCCGCTATCCCCGCCAGTGCCGATAGCCTGAACGAGGCCCTGCGTATCGCCGACGACCGGCTCTACGCGGCAAAACGGGCCGGCCGCAACCGCGTAGTACATTCCGACAGCAACCAGCGCAGGAGCGCAGCATGACCACAGATTCTTCGTCACTCAGCCTCGACGCACGCAACCGTCTGCGGACGATCGTGAACCGGACAACGGACCTGACCCCGCTGAAGAGTGTGGCCACGCGGGCCATCCAGCTCGCCGAGGACGAGCGATCGGCTGCCATGGACCTGGCGACGGTCATCAGCTCGGACCAGGCGCTCACGTCGAAACTCTTGAAGCTCTCAAACTCGGCCTACTACGGCTATGCCCGGCGCATTTCGAACGTCCGCGAGGCGGTCATTCTCCTGGGGATGCGCACCGTCCGGTCGGTGGCCATCTCATCGGGGATCATCGACGCGTTCAAGCTGCCGGAGTTCGAGGCAGGCGGATTCGACCAGGACTTGTTCTGGGCACACAGCGTGAGCGTGGGCATCGTCGCCGAAATCGTGGCGCGCGAGACGCGCGTGGCCCGGCCAGAGGACGCCTTCACTGCGGGGGTGCTGCACGACGTGGGCAAGCTGGCGATGCTGCTCTGTGAGCCCGAAGCTTTCGTCGAACTGATCGACCTCGTGAACCACGAGAACATGCGCTACCGCGACGCGGAGATCGCGGTCTTCGGCATCGGCCATGAGCATGTGGGGGCCCGGCTGGCCGAACGGTGGAAGTTCCCCGAGCCGCTCGTCGCCTCGATCCGCGACCACCACCCGGCCAAAGGCATCCACACCATCGAGACGATGAGCGACGTCGTTGGCGCCGCCAACCTGGCCTGCAACCGGGAAGGTCTTGCCTGTGGATTCGACTTCACCGCCGACGAGGAGCGAAAGACGGTCCAGGCACTCCCGCCGGCGGTCGACAGCGCGATCAACCGCGTGCACGGGGGAATGGCCACCCTAGAAGAAAAGGCGCGGGCCTTTCTCCTCCACGTCACGGCGCGGGCGCCCCGCTGGTATGCGCCGCACCACGGCGAGTCTGACGCCCGAGCGGGCGACGAGCCCGAAGCGGGGGCGGCCTGATGGAATGCGCACCGGCTGCCGATGTTCTTCGTGAGGACAGTGTATGAACGGCACTCCGGACGAGGCCACGATTCCCGAGCAGCCCGGCACCGACCGAAGGCGGCACGCGATCCGCGTGGCTGTGCTCATTGGTTGGAGCCTCGTCATGGCCGTCGTCATCACTGAGGCGATCCGGCGCCCGAGCACCTCGGGCACCATTGTCGCAGTCACCTTCTGCGCCCTCTTCGTGTTGGTGAACGGCAACCTGCTGCTGATGCGCTGGCTGGGCCACCGCAACTGGCGGCGGGTCTCGACCCGGCTGCACGGCTCGGCCTACCTTTCCGAGTTTCACAATCTTCCGAACCGCAACTACGTCCTCGCCGAACTGCGCCGCGAGATGCCCCGGGCGCGGACCCACAATGCGCCCTTCGTCCTGATTCAGCTCTCGCTGGAAAACCTGGAAGAGGTGCGCGCCCGGCGCGGTGACGACTTCGTGGACCGTTCCGTGAATGCGTTGGTCGAAACGCTGAAGCGGCTGACCCGCAGCTCAGACTTCCTCGCCCACCTCGGCGGCCCGCGCTTCTGCGTCATGCTGGTCGAATGCACGCTCGAACAGTCATACATCTACCTGAAACGGGTGCCGGGCGTTGTTTCCGTGAGCGACGGCCACAACATGCTCGATGTCCCGGTCACCGCGCGGGTGCACCAGTACGACATGGAAGCCCTCTACGCGACGGACGTGCTTCGCGACCTGGAAGAGACCAGGCCCCTCCGCAGGCGCGAACAGCCACGGATGGACTCCCTGGCCGCCTGAGCCAGCATCTCTACTCCTCCAGCCGGACCGCCTCGATGCGGAACGTGTGGGTGCCCTCCTGATCCTCGTACCAGTAGAAACCTTCTTCCGGGCTCACGATGCTGCTGCCGGCCAGTTCGTGGATCTTGTGCTGCGCTCGCCTGACATTGGTGAATCGTCCGACCAGTTCCCATGTGCTCCGCGACTCATCTTTCACGGCCACCAGCCGCCAGAGTTCGTACGTCAGCTTCATCGATTGCCTCCAGGTTCCGGCCCATGCTCAGGTGTTCAGCAAGACCGCCGCAGCGACAAGCAGCGCGGCCGCGATTGCCGCGCCCACGCCCAGCGCCACGAGCTGCCGGGCGCCTTGCTCCCCGCCCGGAACGACTGTCACCCGCAAGTACTCTCCCGCGTCAAGCCCGGCGATGATATCGCGCGCCCGGACGGCATCGTCCTCCGAGACGAGGACTGGATAGCTCACCAATCCCGGCGTTGCCGCACCCCCAAGCGCCCCGCCAACGCCCCGTTCGAACGTGCCCGCGCGGATGCCGGCTGCGCGCAGTTCCGCGAGCCAGATCTCGGCCGTGACCGCGTCGGGTGCGTCGGCGATCGGGACGGTCACCATTCGTAGGCCGCCGCGTCGCCCACCCGGTGCAACTTCAGGAAGTTCGTCGTCCCCTGGGCACGGATCGGCAGGCTCGCGACGACCACCACTTCGTCTCCCTCAACGATGTATCGGCCGCCCAGGAGCGAACTGTCCACCACATGGAGTAACTCCTCCGACGAGGTCACGGTCCCGGACAGGATCGGCGTGACTCCGCGCGCGAGCGCGAGCCTGCGACAGACCGCTTCCGAGGGGCTGATGCCGAACACTGGCGCGTTCGGGTGGACCTTGCTCAGCAGCAGAGCCGTGTAACCGCTCTTCGTGAAGCAGGCGATCCCCCGCATGTTTGGGTCAGACTCGACAATGCTGCGGGCCGCGAGCGCCACCACGTAGGAATGATCGTCAGTTTCGGGAGCGGCCATGCCGATGCTATCGGTTTCGGCAATCGCCTGTTCCGCGCGGACGATGATCCGATCCATCATCGCAACCGATTCGACCGGGTAACGGCCGACGGCGGTCTCGCCGCTCAGCATGAGCGCGTCGGAGAGGTCCCAGACGGCGTTGGCGACATCCGAGGCCTCGGCGCGCGTCGGCCGAGGGGCGTCGATCATCGACTCGAGCATCTGGGTTGCGGTGATCACCGGGATCATGTTCCGGCCGGCCGAGGCGATAATGAGGCGCTGCTGCACCGGCACGTCTTCCGGCGGGAGTTCGACGCCAAGGTCGCCCCGCGCCACCATCGCGCCATCAGCCTCGGCGAGGATGTCGTCAAGGTTCTCCACTGCCTGGCGGCGCTCGATCTTGGCGATGATGGGCGTGTCGTACCCGAGGGAATCAATGAGTTCCCTTGTGCGGACTACGTCATCTGCATCGCGAACGAAGCTCAGACCGAAGTAATCGACCCCGGCGGCCACCCCGGCCTTGATTGCCGCACGATCCTTATCGGTCAGTGCAGGCGTGGTGAGGTTCGTGCTCGGGAAGCTGACCCCCTTGTGGGAGCCGAGGAAGCCACCAACAAGGACCCGGCAATCCACCCCCTCGGGTGACGAACGCAGGACTTCCAGTTCGATGTGGCCGTCGTCGAGGAGCACGCGTTCCCCGGCCTGGACGTCGTCGGTGAGCCGCGGATACTCGACAGTCAGGAGCGACTCCGTCCCCGCCACCGGGTAGTTCACCAGCCGGATTTCGCGGCCGGGCACCAGCTCCAGCGTGCGCGTGAACTCGGTTTCGCCAGTGCGCAGCTTCGGCCCGGCCAGGTCCATCAGCACGCCAACATGGCGCCCCGTTTCCGCGGCAACTTCGCGCACGAGCGCAACCGCGCGGGCATGGCTCTCGAGAGTGCCGTGGCTCGTGTTCAGCCGCGCCACATCCATCCCCGCCCGAATCATCGCGGCAATGGTCTCGCGGTGGAGCGAGGCCGGTCCGAGGGTAGCGACGATCTTCGTGCGTCTCATGACGACGAGTGTAACAAGGTGACGGTGAACGTCCGGGACCGGCCGGGCCGGGTACACTCCTCACATGCCCACCAGAGACGGCCGGTTGAAGACCCGGGAGTTCATCTTCTACACCGAGGACCTGGCCATGGCGGCCTTGCCTGCCGGCTTCCCGCGCCCCGAGCGCAAGGTGATGTGGACCATCCTCCAGTTCCACTGGGGCGAACCGGCAGCCCACATCGAGCTCCAGCCCCAGATGTCCCGCCGCGTCGTCGAACTCGGCCTCCACTTCGAGGGGCCGGTGGAGTGGAACGACGCGCTGGCCCGGCGCGTCGCCGACCATGGCCCCGAACTCATGGCAGCCCTGGGCGACGGCTGGGAGCTGGAAGAGTGGACCGCCTCCTGGCGGCGGCTCCACCGCACCTACCCGTTCGAAAACCTCGACACGACGCTCGGGCGGGAGGTGGCCGATGGCCTCACGCGGGCAATCCAGGTGTTGCGGCCTTTCGCGCTGGCGGATTCGCCGCCACCGGCGCGACCGGCGCGGCCAGCCGCCCGCGACGAACGGCGGCGCCGCTTCGCGAAGCGTTAGCGCAGGCCCCCGAGGGCCATCAGCTCTTCGGCCAGCGCCCGGCCAAGGCTCCCGGCGGTCGCAACCGGTCCGGCCATCTTCGAACGGATGATGCGGCCCTCAACAGCAATGAGTCCGGCCAATTTCAGCGTGGTCCCGAACTGTTCCGCGTGCGCGGCCGCCGGGAAGCTGCAGCCCCCATCGATCGTGGCGAGGAAAACTCGCTCGGCCGTCACGGCCACGCGGATGGCCGGGTCATCGATCGACTCGAGGAGTCCCCGGGTGCGCACATCATCTGCGCGGCACTCCACGGCGAGCGCTCCCTGCGCCGGGGCGGGCAGCATCTCTTCAAAGCCGAACACATGACCCGCCCGTGACTCGATGCCAAGGCGCCGGAGACCGGCCAGCGCCAGCACCGCGGCGTCGTACTCGCCCGCGTCCACTTTCGTAACCCGCGTCTCGACGTTCCCGCGGATGGACCGTACCTCCACGTCGGGACGGACCTCGCGGACCTGCGCCTCGCGGCGGGGCGAGCTCGTGCCGACAACCGCGCCCCGCGGGAGTTCGTGCAGCCCCCCGGGATGGCGGCTGATCAGCGCGTCGCGCGGGTCCTCGCGGAGCGGCACGGCGGCGATAACCAGGCCATCCGGACGCTTCGTCGGCAGGTCCTTGTAGCTGTGAATGGCAACATCGACCTCGCCGGCGCCGAGCGCCTGCTGGATGGCCGTGGTAAACCAACCGGCGCCCTCGCCGGAGGAGAGCGGGCTCGACTGGTCCCTATCGCCGGCTGTCGCGATGGTGACGATCTCGATGTCGAGTCCCGGGTGGGCGGCTCGCAGGCGGTCCGCAACGAGGCCCGCCTGGGTGAGGGCCAGCTTGCTACCCCGGGTGCCGAGTCGGATGGCGGTCACAGGCGGGCCACTTCGTGGAGGGCGTCGTGCGCGGCAACGACGGTGGCGTCGATCTCCGCTTCGGAGTGCGCCGCCGAAACGAACCACGTCTCGAACTGCGACGGCGGGAGCATGACCCCGCGCTCGAGCATGGCGCCGTGAAAGTGCGAAAAGCGGGCCGTGTCGCTCTCGCGCGCCTCGGGGTAGTCGTGGGGGGCGCCACCGCGGAAAAAGAGGGTGACCATCGAACCCTGGCGGGCTACCGAGCCGGTGACTCCTGAGCGCCGCAGGGCGGCCTGCAGCCCGTCCTCCAGGTGGCGTCCAAGCTCGTCCAGGCGGCGGTACGTGGTGCCGTCGGCGAGGACATCGAGCATCGCGGCACCGGCGGCCATCACCAGCGGGTTCCCGCTGAGCGTGCCGGCCTGGTAGACCGGCCCGGTGGGCGCGAGCAGGTCCATCAATTCACGCCGCCCCCCCAGCGCCCCGACCGGCAGACCGCCACCGATGATCTTGCCCAGGCAGACGAGGTCGGCGGCAGGCAGGAGATCGCTGAGCCCGTAGCGGAGGCGGAACCCCGTGATCACCTCGTCTGCGATCAACAGCGCCCCGTGCTCCCGGGGGATGCGCTGGAGGGCCGCGAGGAACTCCGGCGACGGTTCGACCAGGCCCATGTTCCCGGCGACGGACTCCGCGATGACTGCCGCGGTGTCGTCCGGGTGTTCGGCAAACCATGCCTCGAGCGCGCCGGCGTCGTTGTAGGGGAGCACGGCGGTGAGGGCGGCTATCGCCCCCGGGACGCCCGCCGAATCGCTCAGGCCCAGAGTCGCCACACCGCTACCGGCTTTCACCAGCAGGCCGTCGCTGTGACCGTGGTAGCAGCCGTCGAACTTCACCACGATGTCCCTGCCGGTTGCCGCCCGGGCCAGGCGGATGGCGGTCATCGTGGCCTCGGTGCCGGAGTTCACGAACCGGACCCGATCGAGGCCCGTTGCGCCGGTGATCCGCTCTCCGAGGTCCACCTCGCCAGGCGTAATCGCTCCGAAGGCGGT
>CAUJEQ010000266.1 GCA_963169135.1 Chloroflexota bacterium | reverse complement strand
CCGGGCTCGGTGGAGACGGTGAAACGTTCGGCGCGCTGGAGCGAGACTTCGGCGCGCCAGCCGGCGTTGAAGCCGGTGAGCTGGCGCCGATCGCCGGTGGCGAGGTCGACGCTAAAAAGCTCGGCGGGGCGAGTCTGTTCGGTGGCGACCACGGCTGCCGTTTTGCCTGCGGCATCGACCGAGTACCAGCCAGCCATGCCATCGATGCGGGCGACCCAGCGGCCGCCGCTTTCGCCACCCCCGACCCAGAGGTTGGTGGAGCCGCGGTCCTGGGCGAGGGTGAGGACTCCGCCGCCGGGGAGCCAGGCGGGCCGGGCGACCGCCCCGGGAAGTGAGCCCGCCCCCATCTGGCGGTCAAGGCCACCGGAGGCGTCGCGAAGTTCAGAGCCATCGGCCGCGGCAAGGCGGAGGCGTTCGTTCGAGGGCCAGCGGGGATGGTTGGTGTGGGCGACCCAGCGGCCGTCGGGAGACCACGAGGGCGCGCTGCAGGCGCCCTGCGTGGGCGTGAGCTGGCGGATGTCCGAACCATCGAGGGCGACGGTCCAGACGTCGCTCTGGGTGTCAAACTCCCGCTCGTCGTGGCGCGCGGAGATGAAGGCGAGGCGGTCGCCGTCGGGAGCCCAGGCGGGCTGCGTGTCGTCCCAGTCGCCATCGGTAACCTGGCGGGGTTCGCCGCCTGTGAGGTCGACGACGAAGAGGTGACGGCGCTGGTCGTAGGTGAAACCCTGGCCGTTGACGCGGTACTTCATCGAAGGGATGCGGCGGTAGGGCCTGGCTTTCTTGAGGTCGGGGTCGGGCGGTGTGCCGGTCTTCGCGCTGAAGGCGATGCGGGAGGAATCGGGGGACCAGGTGGGGACGCCGGCACCCAGGGAGAGTTTCGTCAGGAGGCGGGATTCGCCGCCATCCGCGGGCATGACCGCGAGCTGCGGGCGGTCCTCGCCGCGCTCGGAGAGGAACGCGAGCCAGCGGCCGTCGGGCGACCAGCGGGGAGAAGAATCGCGCTTCGCCCCGGCGGTGAACCGGCGTGGCTCGCCGCCGGCAGTATCGACCACCCAGATGGCGGACGTGTACGCATCGGTCGAACGGTCCAGGCGAGTGACGGCGAAGGCCACGCGAGAGCCATCGGGTGAGATGTCGCATTCGCCGAGCCAGTTGATGGCGTAGAGGTCGTCGGGGGTCATAGCGCGCATGGGGAGCCTCGGGAGTGGTGGTGCGGGGCATTCTAGCCGGGCGGGCGAACGGAGCCGAGGGGTTCGACATGGCGGTGGGGAGCCCCGGCGGGGCAGAGTTCGGGCGGATCGCGCGGGAGAAGGGCCTGAAGGCTGCGCTGGACTGGCGGGACTCACCGTTCGGGGACTATGGGAGCGCACCGGCGGACGCGTCGAAGCCTGCCGGTGCGGCGTGGTGAGGGTTAGGAAGGCCGCAGATCCAGCGTGGACATATCGGCCGCGGCACTCACGACGCGGAGGACCTCGACCTGAGCGTCCGTGACGACATAGAAGATCGAAACGGAGTGAACCGTGAAGCGACGGCACCGGCCACCGGGAACGCGATCTTCGACTGGGTGCCGTTCCGGGAACTCCCGGAGGCTAAGCGCAGCCTCAACGACCTCAGCCGCTATGCGGCTTGCGGCATCAACGTTCAGGCCGGCCAGTTCATCCCAAAGGCGCCCGATGTCTCCGAGGGCCGACTCGGTGATATAGACCGGAATCATTCGCCGGATCGGGCGTTCAACCGTTCCCGGCCGCGAGCGATGATGTCGGCCAAAATGGCCGGAGCGGTATCGGGCGTCAGGACGACGTAGCGGCCTTCATCGATGTCACGGATGCCTTCGTCGATCATGTCGCGGACCCGCTCCCAGTGGGTAGCTTCCCTGGCGGCCAACTCTTGCAGCGCGGTCTCGATGACTTCGGCGGCGCTGCTGAAGGAGCCGTGACTGAGGATCTCCTCGATTTGAGCCTGGGCCCTCGCTGAAATGTCAACCTGCATGGCGGGATCCTAGCACATGAGCATTCGCGCCTTAGAATCACGCGGCATGACCACCGGACTCAGCGAGCTCAGGGCGCGATTCGACGCGCAGCCGTTGCATCAGGCCCTGGGGCTGACCCTGGATGAGGCGCGGAACGGGTTCGCGCGCATCGTGCTGACCACGAACGGAAGCACGCTTTCGGGCGTTGGCGGGAGCGTGCACGGCGGGGTGCTCGCGGCGATGGTGGACATCGCCATGTTGCAGGCGCTCATCGCAAGCCTGGAGCCGAACGACATCCCGAACGGCACCGTCGACCTGAACATTACGTATCTGCGGCAGGCGAAGGGCGAGCGGATCGTGGCTGAGGCGACCTTCCTGCGGAAGGGGCGGACGATCGCGGTCTCGGAGGTGGAGATCCTCGACCCCGAGGGACGGCTCTGCGCGAAGGGACGGACGATCTACGCGCTCAAGCAGCGAGAGGGCTAGCCCTCCTCCAGGTCCTTGAACTCCGCGTCGACACGTTCGAGCTGGGAGTTGGCAAGGCGGATGCTGAGGGCGATGTCCTCGACGCCGGGGATGCTGGTCTGCTGGATGGCGTGAACGATGCGACCCGTGCGGAAGCACAGCGTGGTGTCGACGAAGGTAGTCGAACCATCGTTTTCCTGACGGACGAAGAACCCCGCCGCGCCATCGCCGATGCTGGGGACGAGGAAGGGTTCGAGCTGGATCGAATCGTTGATGGGAAGACCACAGGCGAATTTCTCGAGGGCCTGCCGCGCGGCTTCAGCGTCGGTGTAAAGAGTGGAGACGTTGGTGACGGCAAGGACCCGCCCCAGCCCGGCGGGCGCGAAGGCGGTGACATGGTTCGTGAGACGGCCCTGGGCCTCGAGCTGGGCCTGCTTGGCCTCGGGATCGTTGGTCTCGAAGAACAGCGCCCACGACTCATTGTCGAAGGCCGGGTCGGGGACCTCCTGGGCCTCGAAGCCGGCAGGGAGGTCGGTATCGCGGAGGGCCATGGCCGCGAGGTCGTAGTCGCTGTCGCCGAAGCTGGCGGGGTAGTCGCGGCCGCCATCACAGGCGATAAGCAGGAGTGCCACGGCGGGCAGCGCGAATGCCGGGATACGCCACGGGGCCATCGCAGATGTCCTTGGGGCAGGATTGCCATATCGTACGGCACCAGCGGCACGAACGAGGTGTCGTGAGTCCGGATGCACAGGGGAGTTTCGTGGCACTTTCGACCGAAGACCAGCTGGCGATCCAG
Source organism: Chloroflexota bacterium (assembly GCA_963169135.1). GTDB lineage: Bacteria > Chloroflexota > Dehalococcoidia > Tepidiformales > Tepidiformaceae > Amarobacter. The sequence goes on along the minus strand of CAUJEQ010000266.1, from coordinate 6,972 downwards.
CAGCTGTATGCGAAGTACAACCACGCGATCGACTCTGGCGACGGAGCAGGCTGGGTTCGCTGTTTTTCGCCCGACGCAGTGTTCACATCGCCAGCCGGAACGTTTCGGGGGAGTGCGGAACTCGAGGGCTTCGCGGCATGGTACTCACCGTTGATGAAGGGCCGGCACTGGACAAACAACCTCGTCCTGGAGGGAGACGACAAAATGGCCGAAGGTTCGTGCTACCTGATCCTCTTCCGGCTGACGCCGGGAGAAACGCCCCCGGCAGGAATCTATGCCACCGGGATCTACCAGGACACGCTGCGGAAAGACGGCGCGGGGTGGGCGTTCACGAGCCGGAACGCAACCTTTGACAGCTGACGGGCGCGCGTGAAGTCGTTTCTATTCCTGGCGATCCTGGCGTTCCTCGCGATCACGGCTGTGATGGCGGTGTTCTTCCGGGACGAGAAGGCCAAGAGCCGGCTGAAGTTCTTCCGGAACGTGGCCTACGGCTACATCATCGCCATCGTGCTGCTCGCCCTGTACCGGATGTGGGTCGCCTGATGCGGGTACTGGTCGCCCCCCAGGAGTTCAAGGGGAGCCTCGCGGCAGACGAGGCGGCGGCAGCGATGGCCGCAGGCATCCGGCGTGCCCACAGGGACTGGCAGCTGGATGTCCTCCCCCTCTCGGATGGCGGGCCAGGGCTGCTGGATGCGATGCGGCGGGCGGTCAAGGCGGACACGATGGCGGCGGTCGTCCATGACGCGCTGGGGCGGAGGGTGCTCGGGCGGTACCTCCGCGTCCGGGCAACCGGGGACATCATCATCGAGGCGGCGCAGGCGAACGGGCTGCTCCACCTGAAACCCGAGGAGCGCGATGCGCTGCACGCTGACAGCTTCGGCGTGGGGGAGATCATCGCGGACGCGGCCAGAGAGGCGCCCACGCGGATGATCATCGGCGTGGGCGGGAGCGCGACCACGGACGGCGGAGCGGGGGCGGCGCGGGCGCTGGGTGCGCGGTTCACCGACATGGCGGGGCGTGAGCTGCCGCCGGGCGGTGCTGCGCTGGCGAACCTGGAACGCATCGCATGGGAACGGCCAGCGTGGGCAAATGGCATCGAGTTCGTGGTCGCCACCGATGTGACGAACCCGCTGTGCGGCGCGAACGGGACAGCTCGCGTGTATGCGCCACAGAAAGGCGCGAGTGCCGCGGAGGTTGATCAACTGGAGGAGGCGCTCTACCGGTATGCGATGGTCGTGCGCCGCCACTTCGGGGTGGACCTTTCGGACATGCCCGGCGCGGGGGCCGCGGGCGGTCTCGCGGGCGGTCTGGCGGCATTCCTGGGTGCGAAGATGGCGAGCGGGTTCGACCTGGTCGCGGAGGCAACGGGTCTACCGGAGCGGCTCGCGGCGGCGGACATCGTAGTCACGGGCGAGGGTCGCTTCGACGCGCAGTCGTCCCAGGGGAAGGTAACCGGGCGGCTGATGGAGCTCGCCGCGGTTGCCGGCAAGCCGGTCGTGGTCTTTGCAGGACAGGCTGCGGACGGGGACGACGTCCGGACGATCGCGTCGATCGAGGCGGAGGAACGCAAGGCGATGGAGAACGCGGCGGCGCTGCTCACTGAGCTCGCCGCAGCGTGGGCAGCGGGACTGTAGGCGCGATTCGCCGGAGCTCAGGCGCCGGATTCGTAGCGCTCGGCGCGGTCGACAGCGGCAAGAATGGCGGCGGCCAGGTTCTTCGCGGAGTCGAGGGTCAGTTCGACAGCGACGCGCGCATCGACTCCGGCTGCATCATTGGTGAAGTCGATGTTGAGCGCATGCTCGAGGTCGACGTGGAAGGGGTGGTCGTAGGTGACGTGGGCCTGGGCGACCTTGAACCAGCCAGTGGCGCCTTTGCCGCTGCCGGCAAGCGGGGTGTGTTCGACGATGTTCGTGCACATGGGAGACTCCTATTCGGCGCCAAGGTGCTGGCGGAAGAAGGCAAAGACCTTCTGCCATCCGTCGACGGCCTGTTCGGCGCGATAGGCAGCAGGGCGGTCGTGATAGAAGAAGCCGTGGGCGGCGCCGGGGTACATGGTGAACTCGTACTGCTTGCCGTGCTTCTTCAGTTCCTCTTCGTGAATGGCGACCTGCTCGGGCGTGGGGGCGCGGTCGTCCTCACCGAAGAGACCGAGGAGCGGGCAGGGGAGGTCTTTCGTGTAGTCGATTGGGGCGACCGGGCGTTTCTCCGTGAGGTCTTCCGGGCGCATGACGACGCCACCACCCCAGAGGTCGGCGACCGCATCGAAGGCGGTACTGCGGCAGGCGGCGAGGTAGGCATGGCGGCCGCCGGAGCATGTGCCGAAGACGCCCACCTTGCCGTTCGAGTAGGTCTGCGAGCGGAGGAAGCGGGCGCAGGCGGCAGCGTCGCCAACGACCTGATCGTCCGGGACACCCCCTTCGGCACGGACTTTCGCGCCGACATCTTCGGGCGCGCCCTGGGCGACGCGGCAGTAGAGGTCGGGCGCGATGGCTGCATAGCCGCGCGAGGCGAACTTGCGTGTCGCTTCCTTGTACCAGGTGTCCCAGCCGGGCATGTGGTGAATGAGGACGACGGAAGGGAACGGGCCGGTGCCAAGTGGGCGGGCGAAGTAGGTATAGATGGGGTCGCCATCGGCTCCGGGGATGACGGCGGTTTCGGCGAGCATTCCTTCGTAGTGGTCGGTTCGGTAGGGCATGGGAGCGGCTCCGGGCAGGGGCTTATGGAACGGTAACTATACGGCGCCGGCTGGGGGAAAAGGCGGACACCTTCACGTTGACGGAAAGGTGAGCGCGTCCGTAGTCTGGGACTCCTATCCGGTGGCGCGGCTGCCGTGGAGAAGGGGAGCAGGCAGCCTGTGGCGAACGTCCCTCCGCGCTTTTCACCTCCTCGCGGCGGCCCTGGCGGCCCGCCGAGGTCGACGAAGCCCTCGTTCCGGGCGGCCCTGACGGTTTTTGAATACCGGCACTACCGGTACCTGTGGGTATCCTCCGCGTTTTCGTTCACGGGGATGCAGATGCAGCAGATCGCGCGGGCGCTGCTGGCGTGGGAGCTGACGAAGTCGTTCGGGGCGGTCGGGGCGATCTCACTGTCGTTCGGGCTGCCGATGATGCTCTTTTCGCTGATTGGGGGCTCACTGGCGGACCGGCTGGACAAGCGGAACCTGACCTTGATGACACAGGTCACGACGGCGATCCTGGCAACGTTCACGGCGGTGCTGGTCGCCACGGACACGATCACGATCGAGATGTTGTTCGTGATCGGGCTGGTGCAGGGCACATTCTTCGCCTTCGGAATGCCGGCACGGACACCGCTGATGGCGGAGGTGGTGGGGCCGGACAACGTGATGAGCGCGATCGCGATGTCGAACGCGGCGATGAACGCGACGCGCCTGTTCGGGCCGGCTGTGGCGGGTGTGCTCGTGGCAATCTGGGGGATCGAGGCGGCCTACTTCGTGCAGGGCGGCTTCTACGTGCTTTCGGCGGCGACACTCCTGATGGTGCCCTCGGGCCTCAGCGCGGTGGCACGAATGGGGCGACCGAAGCCAGACGGGAACATGTTCGTGGAAGTGGGCCGGGGACTGAAGTACGCGGCCACGACGCCGCGGCTGCGGCTGCTCATCGGGATGCTGTTCATCGTCACCTTCTTCGCGATGCCGTACATCGTGTTGCTGCCGGGGTTTGTGCAGGAGGACCTCGGGAAGAGCCAGGGCGCGTTCGGGTTGCTCCAGTCGTTCTCGGGGGCGGGAGCGCTGGTCGGGTCGCTGGCGATGGCGTCGCTGACGACGTACGACCGGAAGCCCCTGGTGCAATGGGTGGCCGGGGTTGCTGGAGGCGGGGGGCTGCTCCTGCTGGCGTTCGCCTCGGGGCCGTTGGGCTATGTTGGCGCGGTCGGATCGATCGTCGTGCTCGGCCTGGCGTTTACTGCCTATCAGACCCTGAACAACACGATGCTCATGGACGAGGCCGACCCGGCGTACTACGGGCGGGTCATGAGCATCAACATGCTGACGTTCAGCGCGATGCCGATGATGTCGTATCCGCTGGGGCTGATCGCGGATGTACTGGGGGCGCGAGGCACGTTCGTGCTCGAAGGGTGCATCGTCCTGACATTCATGGCGTTTGTGGCCGTGGCGAACCGTGGGTACACATTTGGGCGACAGGAGGAACGCCCTGCCGCCATAGAAGTCGAGGGGGTGGGCGCGCGTCCGGGAGCGGGCATGCCGATAGGGCTGGGGCCTGAAGACGCGGGGCAAGCCGAGGCCCAGCCGGCACGGTTCCGGGCACGCCCGTAGCCGCTATTCGTCGATGAGGTGTCGGGCTTTGCGGGCGGCTGCGGCATCGATGACCCGGTCGGCGACACGCGCGACCCAGGCGCCCTCGGCGCGGGCGGCATCATAAGCAGACGCGGCTTCGCGGGCGTGGTCTTTCGCGACGGCGGGGGGAGCGAATGCGCCGTTGGCGGCGATGACCATGCGGGCATCGGGAAGGATGGCGCCGGCGAAGCCGTACTCCGCGAGGTAGACCAGCTCGAGACCGTCGGAGACGACCAGGGGTGACTGTCCCAGGGATCGGGAGACGGCCACGACCTGGCCGCGGGCGAAGGCGAGGCGGTCGCCGCGCTGCTCATCGCGGGCGCCGATGTCGCGGGCGTAGCGGTGGGAGTGGAAGACGAGGCCGCCGACGCGGGGCGCAGCGGAGGCGATTTCGGCGGCCTTCATGAGCCCGCGGGCGGTATCGATGATGGGGAAGACGGCGGTATCGCCGGGTTCGATGCCCCGCTGGAGTTCGAACTCGCGGAGGAGGACGGCGATGTCGCGGACATCCTGCGCTTCGACGGCATTGGGCAGGAGCACCCCCTTCACCAGGGGACTGAGAATGGCGGCGAGGTCGTCGCGGAGGAGGCGCGTTCGCGGATGGTTCACGACGACGAGCGCGGCCTTCTCGTGCGGGGCCGTGCGTCCGAGGCCCGCGGTGACTTCGTGGCGGAGGCCGGAGATGGGGCGGGAGGCGTCGGCGAGGGTCATGAGGACGGCGTCGGCCTGCGAGCCGAGGGCGTCATCGAGGCCGGCGCCGGAGACGCCGATGGAAACGATGCTACGGAGCCGCATGGTCAGGACTGTCCTCCGATGTACCCGCCGACCACGATGGGTGGCGGCTGGAGGGCGGCGAGGTTGATGTCCTGCTTCAGGGCCATCATGCCCTGCATGTGGTCGAGTGCGTGACGGTACATGAGCTCGGCGAGCCACTGGCAGGAGAGGGGACCCCAGCGGGTGTCATCGCGGAGCCTGGTCCAGACGACATCGTTCATGTCGCGGAAGATGACGAGTTCCTCGTCGCGGATGCGCTGGATATCGGCGACGAGCGAGGCGAGAGGCTCCGTGGGCCGGTAGCGGTGGTCGTGCCATTCGCGGCGGCTGTAGTCGAGCGGATCGAGCATGTCCGGGACGGTGGCCCAGCGGAGGAGCGGGAGGTAGACCTGCTGTTCCATGTCTCGCAGGTGTGAGAGGTGCTCGTGGACGGACCATTCGGCTTCAGCGGGCTTGTAAGCCGCGTGTTCGGGAGAGAGGCCGCGCACGAGCCATGCGATGTCATCGGTGACGGCGCGGAGCCGGGCGGTGAGCTCGGTGCGGTAGGACGACGTTTCGCTCACAGGAACCCTCCCAGGCCACCAGTTGGAGGGAGTATAGGGGAATTCGATCACCCGCGCGAGCAGATCTTTTCGCTGGCGCGACGGGCGAGCTAACCGACAGGCGAGGTGTGGCGGCTCCAGAGCTTGAGAGTCTCGCGCAGCTTGTCGACGGTGGCGTCGTCGATGGTTGCATCGTTGAGGACGCAATCGTTCAGGTGCTTTTCGAGCACGAGCAGACTGGCGGATTCGAGTCCGGAGCGGACGGCGAGGAGCTGGGTGAGCACGTCCTCGCAGCAGCGCTGGTCTTCGAGCATGTTGCGGAGCCCGCGCACCTGGCCTTCGATGCGGGCGAGGCGGTCGAGCAGGCGCTTGGTTTCTTCGGGAGTCATCGTGGGGGCCCTCCGTGGTGTTGACTATCATACCCCTCGGGGGTATATTAAGTCCACAAACACCCTCATCCAACGGTGCAACGGTCGGGCGACGGGTGGTCGCAAGGGAAAGGAACTCTACAAACATGTCTGACGTACGCGAAGTGACCGATACCACCTGGGACAGCGATGTCCTCAAGTCGGACCTGCCGGTGCTGGTCGACTTCTGGGCGCCGTGGTGCGGGCCGTGCCGGATGGTCGCGCCGATCGTGCAGGAGCTGAGCGAGGAGTACGCGGGGAAGGTGAGCTTCATGAAGATGAACACCGACGAGAACCCGATGGTACCGAGCAAGTTCGGCATCCGGAGCATCCCCTCACTGCTGATCTTCAAGGGCGGCGAACTGAAGGGGACGGTGGTCGGTTTCCGGCCGAAGAGCGACCTGAAGAAGCGACTCGACGAAGCCCTCGTCTAGAGCGAGTGGCGGCACAGCGCATAGACAGGGCCGGCTGGAGCAATCCCGCCGGCCCTGCTTTTCTTTCAGCCAGCGAGGGGCAACGAGATGGACAACTACGACGTGGCGATCATCGGGGGCGGCGGAGCGGGCCTGACTGCCGCGATCTACAGCGCGCGGGCACGGCGCTCGACGATCGTGTTCGAGGGCCTGGTGACCGGCGGCCAGATTGCCACGACGGACATCGTCGAGAACTACCCGGGGTTTGCGGACGGGATCAACGGGTTCGACCTGGCTCAGCAGTTCCACAAGCAGGCGGAGAAGTTCGGTGCGGAGACCGCCTATGAGCGGGTCGAACAGCTGACGCGGCTGCCGGACGGTACGTTCGAGGTTCGGTCGACCGAGCGGACGATCGGGGCCCGGACGGTCATCGCGACTGCCGGGGCCGACTACAACAAGCTCGGTGTGCCGGGCGAGACGGAACTGACCGGGCGGGGCGTGAGCTACTGCGGTACCTGCGATGC
>CAUJEQ010000265.1 GCA_963169135.1 Chloroflexota bacterium | reverse complement strand
CGCGACCTCGGCGCACCAACGGCGCTTTCCATCGAACTCCGCGACGCCATCGCGTCCGGGCTCACCGAAGGCCCACGCATCCTCGTCTCCGGCGCGCCCATCACCACTACCGGCGGCCACTGCTGGTTCATGGGCGGCGAGTGCGACGGCGAACTCGGCATCCGCAAAGCCGTCCGCGAGCGCGTCAAGGCCGGGGTCGACTGGATCAAGGTGATGGCCACCGGCGGCAATATGACGCCCCGCACCAATACCTTCGCCCCACAGTTCTCCGTGGAGGAGCTTCGCGCCTGCATGGAAGAGGCCCACCGGCTGCGCCGTCGCGTGGCCGCCCACGCCCACGGCATCGAAGGCATCCGCGTCGCGGTAGAGGCCGGCGTCGATGGCATCGAACACTGTTCCTTCACGACGCCGGACGGCTATGAGCACGATGGTGGCCTCATCCAGCGCATCGCAGACGCCGGCATCCTCGTCTCGCCCACGGTCTCCATCGGCTACCGCCGGTGGCCCGACGATGGCCGCCGCGAGCAGCGCGCCGCCATCCTCCGCGACCAGCTCGCCCGCGGCAGCCGCCTCCTGATGTCGACCGACTGCGGGATCCCCAACGTCCCGCACGAAGCGCTCGCCGCCGGAATGGATGTCTTCGCCGAAGCCACGGACATCTCTCCCGTCGAAATGCTCCGCCTTGCCACCAGCCGCTCCGCTGAGCTTCTCGGGCTCAAGGATCTTGGCGTCATCGCTCCCGGCGCCATCGCCGACCTCCTGGTCGTCGATGGCGACCCTACCACCGACCTGGCCGCCCTCGAGCGCGTGCGTTACGTGATCCGGGCCGGCCGGGTTGTCTACGCAAACCCGGAGTAACGCCCCACATCCGGCTACAACCGGCATCCACACAACGCCCTCTCCTGAACCGGTCCCACTCGCGAGTTGCCACCCGCCGGGTCGCGCTCCTACAGTGGCGCCCGCAGGAGTACCCGGTGTCCGCACTTTTCCCCGGCGAGTTCACCTACCGCGTCGTCGAGGCCACCGGCATCGGCAGCGCCGACCTCGCGATTGTCCAGGCGCTCTTCGCCGAAAACTACCGCGAAGCCAACCTCGCCTACCTCGAAAAATCCCTCGGCAAGCTCCGCTACCTCGCCATCGCGACGCACCTCTTCGGCGCGCCCGCCGGCTTCGCCCTTGGCGAGTCACGCGTGCTCGACCTCCCCCTCCTCCCCCAGACGACCGTCCGGCTCGCCGGCCTCTGCTGTGTCGGCATGGCCTTCCGCCGCCAGGGACTCTTCGGCCGCCTCGAGGGCATGGTCCTCACCGAAGGCCGCGTGGTCCACGGCGACCGCTGGTTGGCCACCGGCCGCATGGCCCACCCCGGCAGCTTTCGCAGCATGAGCAAGAACGGCTCCGTGGTCCCCCGCCGCGGCGTGCGCCCCACCCCATGGCAGCAGGCCGTCGGCACCGCAATCGCCGCCGCCTACGGCTCCCCCTTCGACCCCGAGACTTTCGTCTGCAAGGGCAGCGGCGTCCCCATCGGCTATCCCGTCATCGAGCTCGACTGCACTCCCGAGGAGTGGGAACTCTTCGCCCCCGTCGACCGTTCGAAGGGCGACTCCCTCCTCGGCATCAGCTGGAGCCCCGACCCTCCACCCGGCTGGGACGACCCGGAGGTGACCCCATGACCCTCGATCGCCTCTTCCACTGGGCCCGCATCCAGGGCGAAGGCCGCGCCTACCACCCCCTCCTCGCGGGCCTCCGCGACACAACGTTCCCCGCGGTCGAACGCACTGGCGGCCACCTCTGGGGCGCCTGGTACGGCCTCTTCGGCCTCCGCTCGAACGAGCTCATCGTCGTCACGAGTTGGCACCTGGATGCCACACCCGCCGGCGTCATCGGCGCGAGCCTCCCGCCTGGCGCGAAGGTGCTCGAACAGTACAGCTTCGTCCCCACCGTCCGCCCCGAGACCGATACACCCATCACGCGCCCGGGCCTCTACGTCTTCCGCTTCTTCGATGTCCACCACCGCGAGGTCGATGAAGTCGCCACCCTCTCCCACGAGGCGTGGACCACCTTCGAGAACACCCCGGATTACCAGGCAGAACCCCAGGCCCTCTTCGCCGAACGCGACCGCACCCGGGACGAAGATGACAGCGCCGCCCCCGGCACCATGCTCCTCCTGACCTGGTACGACGGCCTCGAATCGTGGCAGCGTTCCCGCACCCCCGCCCCCGAAGCGCGCGAGAACTTCCGCCGCCGCGCCGAACTCACCCGCGGCACCCTCGCCATCGCCACCCGCCTCGTCGAGACGTGAGCCTCGCGGGCGGCATCTGCCCACCCGGCCGGTTAACGAACTCTATACCCGAACGCGTATTTCGTCGTTGACACCCTCGCCTATGGGCGCCATCATCGCGTTGGATTCCGCCGGCCGGAAGCGGGCGAGGAGGACGAGCGAAATGGCCGCCCAGGCTCTGGACCTGTTCGCAACGATCGAAGGCCACTGCCTGACGCGGATGGACATCAGCCATAAGCGCGCGCTGATCCTCGAGTGCCAGGGTAAAACCCACGAAGAAATCGCCACCGCGGAGAACGTGAGCGTGGCAACCGTGGGCCACTGGCTGCGCATTGCGTCGTCTGAGATCGGGCTTTGCCTGCCCGCAGGGACGAAAGTGTCGAAGGCAGTCCGGGGTTACTGGGTGGGCCGCCATCTCGACGATTTGCCTGGCCGACGCCGTGGCCCAAGCTACGGGGGCGTGGCGTCATGATACGGAGTCGATCACCGCACAAACCGATACCGAAAACGTTAGGCAAAACGTTACCGTTTCAGGACTGGCGGACGCAATCCGGTAGGCCCACAGTACCCGTGCCTGCCGCAATAGGAGGGACTGCAGCCCTGGCAGGTGACGAACAGCGTCGAGTGCACTTACGCGTTGAGCCGAAGCAGAAAGGACTCACGTGGAAACAAAACAAACCCCTGGGCTGGTCTTCTCATCCAAGGCTGCCCTCGTTCGTATTATCGTGCTGGCCTGTGTCGGCCTTGTGGTACTTGGGATGTTCCTTCAGACCACTCGCGCCTGGAGCGCCCAAGATTTCACGCCCCCGATGGATTGCGGGTACTCTCCCTCAAGCTACGGCCAAGCGGCAGGTACCTGGAACTCCCAGGCTATGGTCGAGACGCCAAACAACTCAGACCTCGACTGCGCACTCATGTACGTCGAGGGCTACTGGCGCGGCAGCAGCAGTGGGTACCACTACCTGGGCTACTCGTGGCTCGGCTATTTGGGCCCGCAACTTAACGGTTTCGGCGATGTTGTTGAGGTTAGCGGGCTCCATAACATCTGCGACGTCGGGTGGACCAATTGCCACGGCTACGAGAGCACCCTGGTCTATCAGTAGTCTCGGCCCTGGAAGAATGAGGCGAGAACGGCGAAGGCCCTCTCGCCTCATACTTAAAGGACCGCCCGCACAGTGGCAGAGAAAGGCACTATGACTACCGTCTTACAGGTCATCTCATGCTTGTTGGTGGGCCTAAATATCTTGGCGTGTAGCCACGATAAGCTTGATGTGACCCAGAATCATCCGTCTCCAGAGTCTACCCAGCAGAGTTTACAAAAGTACATGGGCATAGATCTTGAAGAACCAGATGGCGACCTGATACGAGAAGTAATTGATCGCACTTCTGAACCACAGCGGACAGTTTTGGAAGATGGCAATCTTACTATTGCAGAGTTCGAGCAACTTGGTCTCGCGGAGGGCCAATGCCTCATTGATGCTGGACTAGGTCTGGATCGCAGCCTCGTGCGGTTGAACGGGCTCGCACAATTTAGTTACACAATCGACCTGGGACAGGAATTCTCTCAGGCAGACCGAGATGCAATCTCACGGTGCTCGGCCGAATTCACTCGGGAGGTCAGGATCGTTTGGGCCGGCATGACGGCTCCGATCGTTGAACACGTTGCGAAGGAGTTCCGGCGGTGGGCCGCGGGCTGCCTGGCTGAACGAGGTCTAACCGTCGCCGCACAGCCTTGGGCGTCTGGCGATCCTTCACAGCAACGGACGGCCGGGGAGTGCACCCGCGCGGCTCAAGAACGGTTCGACACCGGCAACCTTTCGTTCGGCTTCGAGGGCGACGGGCGGGGCCCCTGAGGCCGGGCCGGAATCCTCCCCCCTAGCCACAACCGCGGTTTCACCAACCTATGATCATACCGACGACTTCTCTTGAGAGTTCAGCAGCAGCCAGCCGAGATCTAAAATACCGGCTGGCTGCGCTATGGTGTATCGTCACCGTCGCCATGCTGGCGTCGTGCGGATCAGCTGAACCATCCGGAGCGGATGGTGAAACCCTTTCTTCCGGAGTCAACGTCGACACAACAGTGAAACTGACTCAGTCAGAGGTACTGGAGATCCAGCGAACTTCCTCCGAGTTTCAGGTCGGCCTTCTCCAGGATGGCCTCTTAACATTCTCGGAATACGAGGAGGCCTTCCTCGCCATGGTCCAGTGCGTGGAAGCTGCGGGACTCACCCTGGTGGAACGACCTCAGCTCACTGC
>CAUJEQ010000264.1 GCA_963169135.1 Chloroflexota bacterium | reverse complement strand
CGTTATCCTTCGCGTGACATCCGTCTCCCGGGTTGACAGAATCATTGGCAGCCGTGAACGAAACTGAGACCATTTCCCCCGCCAGCGCACCAACGGCCCCGGAGACAACCTCGCCCGAGGTCCCGTCATTTGACCTGGATGACCCCTCGCTCTACCTCAACCGTGAGCTGAGCTGGCTGGAGTTCAATCAGCGTGTACTCGAGGAAGCCCGCGACCCGCGCAACCCGCTCCTGGAACGCGTGAAGTTCACCGCGATCACGGCCAGCAACCTCGACGAGTTCTACACGAAGCGCGTTGGGTGGCTGAAGCGGATGCTCGCGGCCGACCCGCGCGCCCAAACCGCCGATGGCCGCACCATTGCAGAACAGATGGACCTGGTCATCGACCGTTGCGTCACGATGCGCCGCGACCTCGATCAGACCTGGAAGGAGAGCCTTGCGCCCCGGCTGGCCGAGCACGGCATTCGCATCGTCCGCTATGAGGACCTGGAGCCCGGCGCCCGTGAGCGGCTGACCGCCTACTTCGAGCAGGCCATCTTTCCGGTCCTGACGCCCCTGGTGGTCGATCCCGCCCACCCGTTTCCGTTCATCTCCACCGGCAGCCTTTCGCTGGCGCTGAACGTCCGCCATCCGGCATCCGGACAGGACCGGTTCGCCCGGGTGAAGGTTCCCGGGAACCGGCCCCGGTTCGTCGATGCCGGGGACAACCGTTTCGTGCTGATTGAGGACCTGATCGCCGCGCACGTCACGATGCTCTTTCCGGGTATGGAGGTAACCGAGGCGTACGCCCTTCGGGTCATCCGCAGCGCAGAGGTCGGCAGCCCCGGCGAGGAAGCTGATGACCTCCTCGAACTCATCGAGAGTGCCCTTCGCAGGCGCCGCCTCGCTGAGGCGGTTTGTCTCGAGGTCACCGGTGTGTTCTTTCAGAACAGGCTTGAGCTACTGCTCGAAGAGTTGCAGCTCTCCGAGCGCGACGTCTACCAGTCGGAAGGGCCGCTTGGGCTGCATGATCTCTTGCAGCTCGCCAGCCTGCCATTCCCCGATCTCTGCGATCCACCGTTCACGCCGGCAGTACCCACGGTTTTCCAGGGCACCGGCGACGCCGCCTCGTTTTTCGCCACGTTGCGCGAGCGGGACATCCTTGTGCACCACCCATATGAGTCCTTCGACTCCACGGTCGTCCGCTTTATCGAGGAGGCCGCCGAGGACCCTGCCGTGCTCGCCATCAAGCAAACGATGTACCGCACCTCGCCGGATTCGCCCATCCTTGAGGCGCTGATCGACGCCGCCGGGCGCGGGAAGCAGGTGGCCGTGCTCGTGGAACTCACTGCGCGCTTCGACGAAGCGAACAACATCGAATGGGCCCGCAAGCTGGAGAGCGCCGGCGTCCATGTCGCCTACGGCCTTCCCGAGATGAAGATTCACTCGAAGATCTGCCTGGTCGTCCGCGAAGAAGTGGGCGGCGTGACCATGTATGCGCACGTTGGCACGGGCAACTACAACTCCCGCACCGCGCGCCTGTACACGGACCTGGGCCTCTTCACGTCCGCCCCGCACATTTGCGCCGATCTCATACGCATCTTCAATTTCCTCACCGGTTACAGCGATGTCGTCGAGACCGAGGAACTCCTGGCGGCCCCCGCGAACCTGCGCAGCGGCCTCACCAGCCGGGTCGAGCGGGAGATCCAGAACGCCCGTGCCGGGAGACCGGCCCGCATCGTGTTCAAGATGAACGCGCTCGAAGACCTGGAGTTCACGAGGCTGCTGTATCGCGCCTCCCAGGCGGGCGTGAAGGTCGACCTGATCATTCGCGGCATCTGCCGCCTGCGGCCCGGGATCCCGGGCCTGAGCGACAATGTGCGGGTCGTTAGCGTCATTGGCCGTTTCCTGGAGCACTCCCGCCTCTACTACTTTGAAAACGGGAGCGAACCGGAGTACTTCATCGGCAGCGCGGACGTGATGAAGCGCAACCTCGACGAGCGGATCGAGGTCCTGGCGCCGGTACGGGCGCCTGAGCACCGCCGCCAACTCGACGAACTTGTCGAGGGCATGCTCGCCGACCGCCGGCAGGGATGGCAGCTCATCGACAGCACCTGGCAGCGCGACCCCTCCGTCGCCGAGCCGGGCACCCACGCGAGCCTGCTCGCCCGGGCGCCGTTCGCCTGATCTCCGGTTTCCGGTGCGACCCCCAGCCACTACCATGGCATCCCTGGAGGTTGTCATGACTGACTGGGTCGCCGAAGAGCATCGCTACGTATTCCAGAACTATGGGCGTCAGCCCGTGGTCATCGAGCGTGGCGAGGGCACCCGTGCCTGGGACGTCGATGGCAACGAGTATCTCGACTTTGTGGGTGGCATCGCCGTGAACACGCTCGGCCACGCACACCCGGTGGTGGCGAACGCCATCGCCGAGCAGGCCAGGACGCTCATCCACACCTCGAACCTGTTCTACACCACGCCGATGATCCAGCTCGCGAAGCTGCTCGTCGAACACTCTTCGCTCGACCGCGTCTTCTTCTGCAACTCGGGCACTGAGGCCGTCGAGGGGGCCATAAAACTCGCGCGCCGCTGGGGTCTCGATACGAAGAACGGCGCCTACGAAATCATCACCACCGTCGATGGCTTCCACGGGCGCTCGCTCGGCGCTCTCGCTGCGACGGGTAATGCCCGCTACCGCGAGCCGTTCGCGCCGCTGATGCCCGGCTTCCACCACGTTCCCTGGAACGACCTCGACGCCATCATTGCAGTTACGAACGACAAGACCGTTGCAGTGATGGTCGAACCGATCCAGGGTGAGGGCGGGGTCAACATGCCGGCCGATGGCTACCTGGAAGGCATTCGTGCCTGGTGCGATGACAAGG
>CAUJEQ010000263.1 GCA_963169135.1 Chloroflexota bacterium | reverse complement strand
CAGACCGGTGGGATGAACCTGACCCTCGGCATCATGACCGCCCTCTTCGTCCGCGAGCGGACGGGCATCGGCCAGAAGGTGGAGGTTTCGCTCCTTGGAACCCAGCTTGCACTGCAGTCGCCGGAACTGCTGCACTACCTCCACATCGGCGAGGAGCGCCCACGCGAATTCCGGGCATCACCCACCGTGGGCCACTATCAGTGCAGCGATGGCAAGTGGGTGATGGTCGTAGGGATCGACCAGAAGTTCTGGCCGCGCCTTCTCGCCGCGCTCGGGCGGGAAGCGTTGGCCGAAGATAGCCGCTTTGCGCGCGGCTACGGGCGCTGGGTGAACCGGCGGGAGCTGGAATCCCTGCTCGAAGACGCCTTCAGCGCGAGATCTTCCGTGCACTGGCTGGAGCGACTGCGCGAGGCGGATGTCCCGGCATCGCTCGTGCTGGACTACGCCGGCCTGGCCCGGGAGGAGCAGCCGGCGGCCAACCAGTACATCGTGGAACAGGACCATCCAAGATTCGGGCGGCAGCGGATCGTGGGGCTCCACATCCAGCTCAGCGAGACCCCCGGCGAACCCGGCGCGCCCGCACCGCTGCTCGGCGAACACACACGGGAGAGCCTGCTGGCACTTGGACTCAGTTCGGCGGAGGTAGACACGCTCGAGGGGCGCGGGGTGGTGGGGCCAGCGGGGGGCCCTAAGGGGTAAGGTCGCCGGTTGCCGGCCCGCGGGCACCCGCGAAGGCGAACCCGAGGGTCGCCAGCGCGGCCCGGATCTCGGCCGCGGAGGTTGCATGACCCGGGGCTGATTGGAGGCGGTGAGCGGCCTCGTCAAGCACATCGAGAGCCCTGGGCGCGTCAAAGTCAGCATCCATGGCATCGCGGAAGGCGCGCAAGACGGGGCCATCGGCAACCCCGGGCCCGGCATCCTCTCGCGTGGAGACGTTCTTCAAACGTGCGTACCTGCCCACGAGGGCATCGAGATCGCCCTCGTGGTAGTTGGCATCGGAGCGGAGGTGGTTGCTGAGCAGATAGAGCCGGAGGTGGTCGGGCTCGTAGGTGGCCATGAGGTTCCGCGCGAGGACCAGGTTTCCCAACGACTTGCTCATCTTGACTCCATCGAGCTGGAGCATGCCGTTATGTAGCCACCAGCCGCAGAACGGCTCGACACCGTAGGCGCATTCGGCCTGCGCGATCTCGTTTTCGTGGTGCGGGTAGATGAGGTCGTGGCCACCGCCGTGAATATCGATTTGCTGACCAAGGTGCCGTACCGACATCGCGGTGCATTCGATGCTCCAACCCGGCCGGCCTGGCCCCCACGGGCTCTCCCAGCTGGGGTCGCCCGGGTCCACTTGTTGCCAGAGGAGGAAATCGAGCGGACCGCGTTTCTTGTGGGCGCGCTTCGACTCCGGATTCTCGAGCTTGCCGAGTTCAGCCAGTGAAACGCCGTTGAGCCGCCCGTAACGCGCGAAGGACTCAGCTTCGAAGAAAACGTCGCCGTCGACCACATACGCGTGCCCGCACTCGATGAGCTTTGCGGTGGTTTCAATGATCTCCGGAATGTGGCCGGTGGCGAACGGATATGCGGAGGGCCGGAGGACGTTCAGTCGGTCGAGGTCGTTCCGGAAGATAGCGTCGTTTTCGTCGCGGATCTCGGGGATCGGCCGCCCGCCCTGCCGTTTCGAAACCATGATCATGTCGTCGTCGATGTCCGTGACGTTCTGGACGTACTTGACGGCGTAGCCCTGCGAGAGCAGGTAGCGGCGCAGGGCGTCGAACTGGACGTATGAGAAGGCATGCCCGAGGTGGGTAACGTCGTAAGGCGTTACGCCGCAGACGTACATCGACACGCGATCGGGCGAAACCGGGCGGAACTCTCGAACTTCCCGGCCAAGTGAAGAATAGAGACGAAGGGACACGGGCGGCTCCGCGCGAGGCTCCATGTAGCGTAGCAGAGGGTTCGGCCGGGCGCGTGCTCGTCCCGCTCGTCCAAACGGGGAAACATCGGCAGCCCTGGAGACCCTCGGCAGGGGCATACTTCGGAACGCATACTGGGCCGCGGTGCCGGTTGATTGCCGCGCCGAGGAAAGGCCCGAGCATGGCCATGGGCGTAACGGGACAGGAGACGCGCACGCCGGGCCGCGTCCGGTTCACCTACGGTTTCGCATCGGTGGCCGGGAATGCGGTCTCGCAGACGTGGTCGCTCTGGCTCGTGTACTTCTATGCGCCCCCTTCGGATGCCACCATCGCCACCCGCGTCTCGGACGCATGGGGCATCGATGCGCGCGTGCTGCTGGGGTTGACCCTCACGGTCGCGCGTCTCATCGAGGCGTTCGATGACCCGCTCATCGGCTACTGGACCGACCGGACGAAGTCGCGCTGGGGCCGTCGGCTCCCATTCATCGTGGTCTTCACGCCGTTCTGGGCGTTTCTCTTCGTCTTCTTCTTCCTGCCTCCGGTCGCGCACGCGAGCCTGGAAAACCTCACGTATCTGTTCTTCCTTGCGATGGCGTTCTACATGCTGAGCAACCTCTCCGGAGCCGCCCAGGAGGCACTCCTGCCCACCATCGCCCGGCGGGCGGACGACCGGTTATCCGTGGCGACGTGGCAGCTCGTGTTCGGCGTTGTTGGCGCGATTGTGGGGCTCTCCGTGAGCTCGCTCGTGGTCCAGCAGTTCGGATTCACCGCGATGGCGATCACCGTCGCGTTCATCGCCTTCGGGGTGCGCTACGGGGCGATGGTCGTGATCTGGCCGTATGCCCGCGCAGATGACACGCCATCCACGCCAGGATTCCGCCGGGCCCTCCGCGATACCTTCTCGAACCCGCAGTTCATCTCCTACCTCCCAAGTTTCGTGCTGTTCCAGACCGGCCTGCAGATGCTGACCGCAGTTCTTCCGTTTTATGTCGACACTGTGCTGCGTGATTCGACGCTCTTCGGCATGAAGGGCTCGGAGGACACGGGTGCCTTCACGTTCATGCTCACCGCGGCGGTGATCACCGGCATCCTGGCCGCAATCCCGGTCTATCGCCGGCTGGCTGGCCGTTTCGGCAAGGCGCGCGCCTACCGGGTGGCCATGCTCTGGTCGGCAGCGGCCTTTCCGCTGTTGTTCTTCGCAGGGTTCGTGCCGGCGCTCCCGGCACTTGGGCAGGCGATCGGCGCTATTCTGCTTTGCGGGATGGCGACCGCGGGCGTATTCCTCTTCCCCAACATCCTGACCGCCGACATCGTCGACTACGACGCAGAACGCACCAACACCCGGCGTGAAGCAATGTTCTACGGCACTCAGAACATGGTCGAGAAGGGGGCGACTGCCCTCTCGCCACTGATTTTCGCGGGCATCCTGCTTGCTGGAGACACCAGTGCGAACCCGCTGGGTATCCGCCTGGTTGGTCCGGTGGCTGGCGTGCTGGTGTTCATCGCATTCCTGAGCTTCCGCCGGTATTCGCTGACACCAGACGTTCCCGCGCCATCCATGCACTGATCGACGTTACTCCTCCACCGCCGCGAGAAGCGCCTGGATGGTCGCGGTGAACTCAGCGACCTCCCTGGCCCGTGCCACAGGGTTTCTCGGCGGCCGTGCCTCTCGTGAGCGGGTGTGCCCGAACAGCCGCGTAATCGTCACCCGGCGGAGCGCTGCAGCCGGCAGGTGCTCCGCGAGCCGCAATGACTCGGTGAAAGGAATGAGGCGGTCGGCGCGCCCATGCAGAAGCACCAGTGGGAGCCGGAGCTGCTCGAGGCCGACGGTGCTGGCCAGCAGCGGGTAGCGCTCCACTGCGGCGGCCGCCATGAGCCTGGCCAGCTCCCGGGCGGTTGGCCGGTCGCCGGCTTGCTCGAAGGAACGCGGCGCCAACAGATCCCACACCGGGCGGACCGTTGCGGGGAGCCCCTCCCGGAGGCTTGCATTGAGCGAGTCGTAGACGGGGGTCCTGGCCATCGCGCCATTCTGCCCCGCTGTGCGCACAAGGAGCTGGAGTGCTTCAGCCGTCCGGGTGCGGTCCAGCTCG
This sequence comes from Chloroflexota bacterium, assembly GCA_963169135.1. Lineage (GTDB taxonomy): Bacteria > Chloroflexota > Dehalococcoidia > Tepidiformales > Tepidiformaceae > Amarobacter. The sequence continues at coordinate 4,084 of CAUJEQ010000263.1, read as the reverse complement.
GACCCGAACCGGTCGCCGCGGAGCAACGGCAGGAGGTTGGCCCCCATGATCCAGCGCCCGTAGGGGTCGGGGTCATACTGGTAGCGCTGTCCGTCCCAGTCGTGCTCGCCGACAACCATTGCTGCGAGGGTGCGCTCGATATCCCAGTACCCGCCCATGGCAGCCACGGCCTTCAGCCGGGGCTGTTCCTGCGCTGCGACGCTAAACGCCCACCGGCCGGCCACGCTGAACCCGATGAGCCCAATCCGGCTCATGTCGGCATCGGTCCGGGCCGCGAGACCTGCGAGACCCGCGTGGACCGCGGGCAACGACTCGTCCGGGTCGACCTTTAATTCGCACCAGGTTGCCACCTCCGGCGCAATGGCGTAGTGCCCAGCAGCCGACAACGAGCGCGCCATGCGGCGAAGCGCGTCATGGTGCCGCCCGGGAACGGTTATCCCGTGCAACAGAATCCAGCCCGGCCGGCCGCGGGGCCAACCGGCCGGCGCGAAGACCGTCGCATGGCGGCTGCCGCCGGTGGTCTCGGCCAGCACCTCACGTTCGTGCGCGAGGTCCTGGCCGGCGTGGGCGAAGCGCCAGAGGAAGCGCGCTGTGCTGGTCGAGCCGATTTCCATGAGCGTTACCGCCGTGCGGTCCACGGCAGCATCTTCCGTGGACCGGAAGCCCGCAACGATGCGAGCCAGCACCCTCACGTAAAGGCGGGGCTTGGACGCGCGGCGCCCCTGCCCGTAACGTTTCACCCTGGGAAGCGTCTCTCCTAGGTCTGTGAGCACATGACCACTCTGCGGGTGAAGGGCAGCGGCACCGTACTGGCAACCGATGTGCGGCACGCGCGAAGCGTGGTCAGCCGCACTCGGGGTCTCATGCTGCGCGCCGCGCTGGACCCAGGATGCGGCCTGGATATCTGCCCCTGCGGTTCAATCCACATGATGTTCATGCGATTTTCCATCGACGCGGTGTTCTACGACCGCGAAGGTCGGGTGACGCGAGTTGCGCACCGGCTGCGTCCCTGGGTCGGCCTCGCGTTCGGCGGGCGTGGTGCTCGCGGAGTCGTGGAACTTCCGGCGGACGCGGCCGCTGGCGTACAGGTGGGTGATGTTCTCGAGTTCGACGACACCGGGGGAACGTCGCCATGACGCGGCAACGACAGCCCGGCCGCGTCCGGCGAGGACGCCAGGCTCCGCGCCAGCGCCGCTGGCCACTGGTTGCCGGGATCACCGTTGCGCTGGGAGTTGCGACTTCCGTTGCCGTCCTCGCGTTCGGAGGAGGAGAAGACAGCACGGATGGCGAAGACGGTCAGGGGGTGGCGGCAGTCACTACCCGGGTACCCGATTCGCAAGGGGACGGACCGAACCTTTCGAAGCGTGCCGGGGGGCTCTCCGAAGGAGCGGTTGTGCCTCCTGCGAACGCCCCGGTGCCGCCCGCGTCCGAACTCCGCCAGAACGGCGGCGGTCGGTTCAGCCTGCCCCTGAGGGCTCACGCCGGGGTGGAGGACTACTTCGGCACGCCGCGTCTCTACGGCCAGATCCATGGCGGAGTGGACTTCTCCCTGGCCGGGCTCGCTGAGATCCCCGTGTTTTCCGCCTGCGCCGGAACGGTTGCCAGCGTGGGCGAGTCGCCGACGCTCGGCAGCCACGTCGTGGTCGATTGCGGAGACGGCTGGAGTTTCGTCGCCGGGTTCCTGGCGGAAACCACGGCGGGGGCTGGCGACAGCGCTGCTCCTTCGACGGAAATCGGCAAGGGCACGCCCGGCGGCCACCTGCACGTCGAACTCCGCTACCAGGATGTCGCGGTAGATCCCGCGGGGTACATGGACTTGCCCCGCCGCGTGATCCCCCCCACGCCGACTCCCACCCCGACACCGCGCCCGACCAGTACTGCGACGCGGGCAGCTTCGACGAGTACCGGCAGCGCCGGGGCGCCGGCTGCCACTTCCACTCCGAAGTCGAACCAGCCGACTGCCACGCCGACCGCCACGCCAACGATCACGAACACGCCAACGATCACCCCGACACCGACCTGGACCCTGACCCCAACCCGCACGCCGCCGCCGGTCAAACCAACGCCCACACCCCTTCCGAGGTCGCAGTGATGACGCGACGAGCCATGTCAGGATCGTGGCTCCTCCTCGGGCTGGCGGCGCTGCTTGGCGCGTTCCCGGCGGGTTTTTCCGTCGCCCAAGAGGGGGCGACCCGGGTGGAGGTCACCGCAACGCGCGTCGAGGGCGACCAGCTGACTGTGGCCGTCGCGGTGCTCGATGCGGCGAGCAACCCGATCGGCGGACTCGCCATCGACGGGTTCACCGTGACCGTCGACGGAGCCGCTGTGGCGCCGGATACGGTCGCGAGCGGCGTGGACGCTGCCCTGCCCCTGGGAATCATCCTTACGGTCGACACGAGCGGCAGCATGCAGGGAGCGGCTATCGCCTCGGCGAAGCAGGCAATCCTCCCGGTCGTGAACGCGCTGCAAACCGGGGATCAGGTGGCCTTGTTGACGTTTGCCCAAACGGTGACCCTGGCGGTGCCTTTGACCGGCGAAACCGGCACGCTCGCATCCGCGATCCAGGCGATGACGGCGACCGGCAATACGGCCCTTTTCGCGGGAGTGATGCGCGCTGCGGAACTGGCCTCGGCCGGTCCGCAGCCCCGGAGAGCGGTCGTGCTCCTCTCAGATGGCGAGGACTTCGGCGCGGCCTCGGGCGGGATCACGCGCGACCAGGCGCTCGAAGCCGCCCGCGCGGCCGGAGTCCCATTCTTCGTTGTGGGTCTCGGACAGGAGGTGGACCAGCAGTTCCTCACTTCGCTGGCGAGCACCACTGGCGGGCAGTATTTCGCTGCCGCCGACCCGGGGCAGCTGGGTCAGTTGTATTCGCGCATATCAGACCGCCTGCGCCAGCAGTACACCATCACCCTGCCCCTGCCGGAGGGGCTGGCAGGCGGGTCTCACCGGCTCACCGTCTCGGCGGGGGGCTCCACCGGTGTGGCCACCTTCGAAACGGAGGGGCCACCGCCCCCCGAGGCGCTGCTCAGCGCGATCCCTCCGGCATTGACGGAGGAGACCGTGGTGGCGCTTAGCGGCGTACTCGCAGGCGCCACGGTCCGCTTCGCTATCGACGGCGAGCCCACGAGCCCGCTTGCCGACGGGCGTTCGGTCCGCCTCGACCCGTACGCCTTCGAGCCCGGCCGCACGTACACGCTTTCGGCGGCGATCGATGGCGGCGAAACGCTGGAGCGGACGTTCACGGTAGCGCCGCTGCCCCCGCTGTTGTTGGCGCCGCGCGAGATACCGAACCTGCAGCCCGGCGACCTGGTGCGGCTCACCATTCAGTCGCAACCCGGCGACGTCTCGGCCGCGTTCCTGGTGGACGGTGTCGAGGTGGGGCGCGTCACTTCCCCGCCCTACGAGTTTGTCGTTCCGGACACGAGCTATGCGAGCGGCGACCACGAACTGCGTGTGCTTGTTTTGAACGGAGCGGGTTCGGCAGAAGCCAGCTTCGGGTGGGCCGGCCCGTCTGAGCCGGGCCCGAACTACGCCGCATACGTGCTGTTTGCGGCTCTCGGCGCTGTCGTCGTGGCGGCGGTAGTCTATGGGGGCCGGCGCGCGTTCGGCTGGTACCGGGCGCGTCCAGGGCCGCTCGACACTTCGGCCGTTTCGGATCAACTCGCGGCCTGGGCCGAACTGAGGCGCGGAGGCCGGGACGAGCTCCTTCCCCAGGAGGAGCCGCCGGCAACGGCCGAACCCTGGGGGGCCCTGACGGTAGTCTCCGGCCCGGACGCGGGCAAGGTGTTCCAGCTTTGTGACGAAGTCGAATTGGTTGGCCGGGGCAAGTTCTGCACGGTGCGCCTGAGCGACCCGGGCCTGCACGAGGCGCATTTCGTGATATCCCCCGACGGCCGCCTGAACGCCTCGACACCACAGTGCCGGGTGGAGGTAGACGGCGAAGTGGTCCGCTCGGCTGTCGTCGGGCGAGGCTCGCAGATCCGGGCCGGGGCAACGGAGATGGTCGTTTCGGACGTGAGTGTTCCTGGTCCATGAGGTGGGCGGCGTGTTCTCGCGGTTCATGAACGAGCGCCGTCGCAGGGTC
>CAUJEQ010000262.1 GCA_963169135.1 Chloroflexota bacterium | reverse complement strand
CTTGCTCATTCTGGATGAGGTCCAGACTGGCGTGGGACGGACCGGCAGCCTCTGGGCCTACGAACAGGAAGGCATCGAGCCCGACATCATGACTCTCGCAAAGGGATTGGCTGGCGGCGTGCCCATCGGGGCGGTCCTCGCGCGCGAGGAGATCGCTGCCCACCTGGTGAAGGGCGACCACGGGAGCACCTTTGGCGGGAACGCTCTTGCGACCGCCGCCGGATATGCAACCCTCAACTACATCATCGAGAAGGACCTATCGGCCCAGGTGCGTCGCGCGTCCGATCTCCTCATGAGCCGCTTGCGCTCGATGGAGGACCGCCTCGACGTGGTCAACGAGGTTCGGGGCCGGGGGCTCCTTGTGGCCGTCGGGCTGACCCGTGATTGTTCGGCCGAAGTTGTCGACCAGTGCCGCAAGCGGGGACTGCTCGTGAATAACGTGCGCCCCAACGCGGTCCGCCTGATGCCGCCACTCAACGTCACTGACGACGAGATCGACCGCGCCTGCGACATCCTCGAAGAGGCGATCGCCGCCGCGACTGCTATCCCGGCGAAGTAGCGCAAGGCTTGCGCTCCGGCGCTACGATGGCGCTGGAGGGCTTATCCCATGGGTGACGAGTTCCAGGACTTCACGTTGGCCGCGGTCCAGGCTGCCCCGGTCTACCTCGACCGCGATGCGAGCATCGACAAAGCCTGCCGGCTCATCGACGAAGCGGCCGCGCTCGGGTCGGACCTGGCGGTATTCGGCGAGACATGGGTCTCGGGGTATGCCTCGTTCGCGGCCTGGCCGAATCACCCCGCTTTCGGCGGCCTGCTGCGGCGTTTCGTCTTGAATGGTGTCGAGATCCCGTCGCCGGCAACTGACGCGCTGTGCCGGGCCGCCCGACGGGCCGGGACCGACGTGGTCATCGGCGTGGCAGAGCGCGACTCGACCACGCAGGGGACGATCTACTGCACCCTGCTCTTCATCGGCCGTGAAGGGAAGCTCCTGGGGAAGCACCGCAAGCTCAAGCCCACCATGTTCGAGCGCACGGTCTGGGGCGAGGGCGACGGCAGTTCACTCGTGCTCTATGACCGACCGTACGGCCGCCTGGGGGGCCTGAACTGCTGGGAACACCAGATGGTGCTCCCCGGCTACGCACTCATCAGCCAGGGCATCCAGGTGCACGCGGGTGCCTGGCCCGGCGGCGCATTCACCCGCCAGGACGTGCTTTCCCGGGCCTTCGCCATGCAGTCGGGCGCCTACGTCGTGATGAGCGGCAGCCTGATCCGCGAGGAGGACCTGCCTCCAGACCTCCGCGACCTGCACATGGAGATAGACGGAAAATCACGCAGCCTCATCCTCCCCTGTGACGGCCTCTCCGGGATCATCGGCCCGAACGGCGACTACCTGGCCGGGCCGGTGCAGAACGAGGAAGTCATCCTGACCGCGAAGGCCAACCTCGGCACCGTGATGTTCCAGAAGATGATCGCGGACCACGCGGGCCACTACACCCGTCCCGATGTCTTCGAGTTCCGCGTCAACCGGCAGCCAAAGCGCATCAACGCGATCGAGGGCGATTCGGCCGCGGTTGCCAGTATCCGCACGGGAATCGAGAACGGATCGGTCCGCAACGCGGACGACCTGCGCGGAGCGGCGGAAGACCTGAAGATAGGCGCTGAAGCAGCACGCGGAGGGTAGCGCCAGGTGTGGGTTGGATTTCTCGTGATGACGCTCGGGGCGGCAGTGATCACCGCGGTCGGATGGTACGCCTGGCTCGGGAAACTCCCACGCCAGCATCTCGCCGGCATCCGCACGCCGTACACCATGGCCAACGACGAGCAGTGGTACGCCACGCACAAATACGGTGCGCCCTATCTCATCTTCGGGGGCGTCGCCACGCTGGCGATGTCGCTGGCCGTGCTTCCGTTCGCGATAGCCGGCGTGCTCCCGGATGCATTCGCTGCGGCCGTCCTGCTGGCGTCCGCCTTCGTGATACTGATCGCTGCGCTGTGTTCGTGGTTTTTCGGGGTGAAGACGGCGAAGTCCCACCTGGGCCAGTAACGGATTCCCCCGTTATCTCGCTGCGGGCGATACTGGTCCTACCACCCTCCACCCGGGAAGCATCCGTGCCGAAACTGATCCTCGCGTATTCCGGCGGCCTCGATACCACCACCGCCATCAAGTGGCTCTCAGTCGAGCAGGGCTACGACGTCGTCGCCCTCAATATCGATGTCGGCAAGTCCCGCGAGCAGCCGGTTGTCGAGTCGCGCGGCATTGCGGCCGGCGCGCTGAAAGTGCGCGTCATCGATGCGCGCGAGGACTTCCTCCGCTACTTCGCTTTCCCGGCCCTGGCCGCCGGCGCGGTCTACCAGGACCAGTACCCGCTCGCGACCGCGCTCGCGCGGCCGCTGATGGCGAAGCTCCTGGTGGATGTCGCCCACGAAGAGGGCGCCACCGCCGTCGCCCACGGCTGCACCGGCAAGGGTAACGACCAGGTCCGCTTCGATGTCGGTATCCAGACGCTCGACCCATCCCTCAGCATCGTCGCTCCCACGCGCGAGAACGCGATGGCCCGTGACTACCAGATTGAGTACCTGAGGCAGCACGGCGTCGATATCCCCTGGGGCGAAAAGGGGCCGTTCAGCATCGACGAGAACATGTGGGGCCGCAGTGCGGAGGCCGGCGTCCTCGAGGACCCGTGGAACGAACCCCCGCGGGAGGCCTACGAGTGGACGCGCGAGACGGAAGAGGCCCCGTCAACCCCGGAGTACCTGGAGATCGAGTACGAATCAGGCATGCCGGTCCGCCTCGGCGGGCAGGACATGGGGCCGGTCGCGATCGTCGAGCGCCTCAACGACGTCGGCGGGCTGCACGGGGTCGGCCGGATCGACCATGTCGAAGACCGGCTCGTCGGCATCAAGAGCCGGGAGATCTACGAGGCGCCAGCGGGGGTCATCCTCCATGCAGCTCACCGGGCGCTCGAGACACTCACGCTTTCGAAGCAGCAGATCAAGCTCAAGAAAGTCATCGCGATCGAGTACGCGGAACTCATCTACAACGGTCTCTGGTTCAGCGCGCACCACCAGGACATCGCCGCCTATGTTGCCAGCACGCAGCGCCACGTCACGGGGACGGTGCGCGTGAAGCTGCACCGCGGCAAGGCCACCGTGGTTGGGCGCAAGGCCGTGCAATCCCTGTACGACCGTGGGCTCGCTACCTATGATCGGGGCGACACGTACGACCAATCGGCCGCGGTGGGTTTCATCAACATCTGGGGCCTCCAGACGCGGACCCAGGCGCGGGTGCAGCTGCTCGGGGAGCTTCCCGAAGCACTGAAGATCGCAATGCCGCACCAGCAGGACTAATCCGGACAGGGGAAGCACATGCCAGGCACGACGGAGTCTCCAGCCATCGTCCGATACGAGGGCTCCAGCCCCGGCACCGATATCTGGGGGTACACCCAGGCGAACTTCCTCGTTGCGATCCCGGGCCGCAACTCCAAGGAATCGGCCATCCTGATGAACGAGCCGGCCGGAAAATTCCTCGCAGCTGAACTCGGGCTCGCAGATTCGACGGAGACGCGGGACGCCCTCGCCCGCGCACTGGGCGAGACCTGGTTCCCGATCCTCGTCGAGCGTGGCGGCGATGTCGAGTCGATCGTCACCGTGTCACGAGGCTTCCTCGACAACCACCCGGAAGTCATCGAAGCTGTGCGAAAGGCGCTCGCGTGAGCCTGGACCCGGAAGATTGGTGGCGCGAAGCGGTCGTCTACCAGGTCTACCCGCGCAGCTTCCAGGACACGAACGGCGACGGAATCGGCGACCTCGAAGGGGTGATCCAGCGGCTGGACTACCTGAACGATGGAACAGAGCGCTCCCTCGGTATCGATGCGATCTGGCTGTCGCCGACGTTCCCCTCGCCGATGGCCGATTTCGGCTACGACGTTTCGGACTACTGCGGCGTCCACGCGGACTTCGGGACGCTGGAGACGATGGACCGACTGATCGCCGAGTGCCACCGGCGCGGGATCCGACTTTTGCTCGACTGGGTGCCGAACCACACATCCGAAGAACACCCCTGGTTCATCGAGTCGCGGTCCTCCCGCGATAATCCCAGGCGCGACTGGTACATCTGGCGCGACGCTAAGCCCAATGGCTCGCTCCCGAACAACTGGAAGAGCGTGTTTGGGGGCCCCGCATGGACCCTCGACGAGACCACCGGCCAGTACTACCTCCATTCATTCCTGAAGGAACAGCCCGACCTGAACTGGCGGAACCCCGAGGTCGAAGCGGCCATGCTCGATACGCTCCGCTTCTGGTTCGACCGGGGGATCGACGGCTTCCGCATCGACGTCATGGGGATGATCGTCAAGCACCCTGACCTTGCGGATAACCCGCTCAACGGCGATTGGATGCCGGGGGACCGCGAGCGGAGCACCCAGCTCTGGCAGAACAACCGCAACTACCCCGAGGTGTACAACGCGGTGAAGCGCATCCGCGCCGTCTTCGACGAGTATCCCGGCCGCATGGGCGTGGGCGAGGTGTTTGGATCGGCCGAAGAAGTCGGCCGCTACTACGGCGACGAGGATGGAGACGGACTCCACCTTGCTTTCAACTTCCAGTTCATCCACGAGGCCGAACACGGCCTGACCGCGTGGGACGCCGAGGCGCTCCGCCGCATCGTCAACGCGGCCGAGGCGTCGCTCCCGGCCGGTGCCCAGCCCTGCTATGCCCTCGGCAACCATGACCGGCCCCGCTTCATTTCGCGACATAACGCCGATAGCCGCGGCCGGGCACGCGCGCGCGCGGCGGTGCTCCTGCTGCTCGGGCTCCGCAACACGCCGTTCATCTACTACGGCGAGGAGATCGGCATGGAGGACGTGGACATCCCCGAGGACCGCCTTCAGGACCCGGCCCGCATCCGCACCATTGGGCGCGACCCGGAGCGGACCCCGATGCAATGGGACGTCTCGCCAGGGAGAGGGTTCTCCGCGGCGGAGCCCTGGCTGCCATTTGGAAACACATCACCCAATGTCGCCGATCAATCCGGCGACCCCGGCTCGCTGCTATCGCTCTACAGGCGGGCCATCTGGCTGCGGCGCAACATGCCGGCACTGCTCAGGGGCGGCTATCGCGAACTCCCCGCCCCCGCCGATGTGTTCGCCTGGGCGCGCGTTCTCCAGGGTGAGCCTTCTGTCGCCGTCGCGGTAAACACCGGGGGCACTTCACGCGAGGTCGATCTGCCGGGCGGCGGCACGGTTATCCTCGCGACGGACCAGGCGCTCGAGGGCCCACTGAAGTCGGGCAAGCTCAAGCTTCCACCGCTCGCGGCAGCCATGGTCCAGGCTCCGAGATCCTGAGTCCCCGATCAGGCGGCCCATTCGGTATCCTCTGGGCATGACCGAACCACGCCGTATACCCCTTGACGAAAAGGGCATGCCCGTCCGTAAGGAAGACGTCCCCGGCGAGCCCCCGGCCGCGGCGTTGGACTGCGACTGCCCGCGGCTCGACCCCGAGGACTGGGACGCCGTCGAAAACGACTGGTCGGACATCGCCTTCGTGAAGACGAACACCTCCGCGGTGCTTGGCGTTCCGGTTGGCTTCGATTCTTCGCGCGAGGAGTTGCGGAAGAAGGCCGCGAAGGCTGGTGGGTCCGTGCCCGAAGACGCCATGCTGCTGATCGGCTCGGGGAAGTTCCGCCGCCCAATCCTGCTTGAGGTCGAGAACGTCCCGGATGGGGCGAAGGATGTAGAACGGCCGGGCGGAATCGCGTACACACGGCTGGTCCCCGCGCCCTGGGGCGAACTCCCCCGGGCCGTCGCGCGCGCGCGCAAGGAGGCAAGTGAGAAGTACGGACGCGAACCGGACGACGTCTGGGTCTGGTATCTCACCTGCCGGCTTTGTTCGAAGGCGCGCAACTTCGAAACGCTCATCGTGGCGCACTACCGCTCAGCGACATGAGCAGTGCCGGCAAGGTACACAGACGCGTATGGGGCGGCATCAGAATGCCCGGGGGTGCCATCGGCCTCGGCTCTACCTTCCGCCGGAGCGTCCCGCGTTGGCTTGCCGCGCACGCTTTGGAGTGACGCGTCTTGCCTGCCTGCGGTAGGATTGGGAGCCTGATGCACAACGTGCGACTGCTTCTCATCCTTACCCCGCCCCGCGGCGCATAGCCGGCGGGGCGTCCCTTCTGGCCCGCCCTCGCCGGGCCATCCCCTGTGCAGCCTTGTCCCGTAAGGAGAATGATCGTGACGGATCGTTACGACCCGCATGCTATCGAGCCGAAGTGGCGCCAGCGTTGGCACGACGACCAGCTCTATGCCGCCCGCGACGATGACCCGCGGCCCAAGTGGTACGCGCTCACCATGTTCCCGTACCCGTCCGGGGACCTTCACACCGGCCACTGGTACGCGATGGCGCCTTCCGACGCCGCGGCCCGCTACCGGCGCATGCGCGGCTACAACGTGATGTTCCCGATGGGATTCGACTCGTTTGGCCTTCCCGCCGAGAACGCCGCCATCAAGCGCGGCATCGACCCGCAGCAGTGGACGCAGGCGAACATGGAACGGATGCGTGGCCAACTCCGCCTGATGGGTGCGGGGTTCGACTGGGACCGCGAAGTGGTGACGAGCGACCCTGACTACTACAAGTGGACCCAATGGTGGTTCCTCCAGCTCTACGACAAGGGCCTGGCCTACCGGGCCGAGGCCGCCGCGAACTGGTGTCCGGGCTGCCACACCGTGCTTGCCAACGAGCAGGTCGTCGACGGCCGCTGTGAGCGATCGGACGATGTCGTTGAGCGCCGATTCCTCACCCAGTGGTTCTTCAAGATCACCGCCTATGCCGAGGAGCTGTTGAAGTTCGACGGCATTGAGTGGCCCGAGCGGATCCGCGCCATGCAAACGAATTGGATCGGCCGTTCCGAGGGCGCCACGTTACAGTTCCGCGTGGACGTACCAGGTATCGAGGAGCCCATCACCGTCTTCACGACCAGGCCCGACACGGTCTACGGGGCCAGCTTCATGGTGCTGGCGCCGGAACACCGCCTGGTCGACCTGATTACGACGCCGGAACAACGCGAATCGGTGGATGCCTATCGCCAGCAATCCAGCCGTCAGACGGAGATCGAGCGCCTTTCGACCGAAAAGGAAAAGACGGGGGTCTTCACAGGCGCCTACGCCATCAACCCGTTCCACGGCGAACGGATCCCGATCTGGATCGCCGACTACGTGCTCATCACCTACGGCACGGGAGCCGTCATGGGCGTCCCGGCGCACGACCAGCGCGACTTCGAGTTCGCCAAGCGGTTCGAGTTGCCAATCGTGCCGGTGTTCGACAGCCCCGACGTCGACGTAACGCAGCCGTTGGAGCGGGCCTTCCCCCACGGGGGCTCGATGATTAACTCCGGCCCGTTCGACGGCACGCCGGAAGAGGAGGCCGTTGCGAAGGTCGTTGCGTACGCGCAGGAGCGCGGCTTCGGCGAGGGCACCGTGACCTACCGGCTCCGCGACTGGCTCATCTCGCGTCAGCGCTACTGGGGCGCGCCGATCCCGATGGTCCACTGCCCCGAACATGGCATCGTCCCCGTGCCCGAATCCGACTTGCCGGTAACCCTCCCCGAGAACGTTCGGTTTGAGCCCACGGGCCAGTCGCCCTTGACTCTGATCGAGGAGTGGGTCAACGTTCCCTGCCCCATCGACGGAAAACCGGCCCGGCGCGAGACCGACACGCTGGACACCTTCATGTGCTCCAGTTGGTACCAGATGCGCTACATCGACCCGCACAATCCAGAGCGGCCCTTTTCCAAGGAGGCAGCCGCAAAGTGGCTCCCGGTCGATCAATACACGGGAGGCGCGGAACACGCTGTCATGCACCTCCTTTATGCCCGCTTCTTCTGGAAGGCGGCCCGCGATATGGGCATGGTCTCGGGCGATGAACCGATGCTCCGGCTGTTCAACCAGGGCGTAATCCTCGGCCCCGACGGCAACCGCATGTCCAAGAGCCGCGGCAACGTCGTCGCGCCCGACGAACAGGTGAGCCAGTGGGGCGCCGACGCTTTCCGCTGCCAGCTGATGTTCGTCGGCCCGTGGGACCAGGGCGGGCCCTACAACCCGACCGGCATGGCTGGCATCGTCCGCTGGCTGAACCGCCTGTGGTCGCTCTGTGTCGAACCGTTGGCCCGCGTCGATGCCCCGGAAGACCCGGCAGCCATCGCCTTGCGGCGAGCCACGCACAAGACCATTCTGGCCGCGACCGCTGACATCGAGGGCTTCCGGTTCAACACCATGATCTCGCGGCTGATGGAGCACACGAGCGCCATGCAACGTGCGCGCGAGGGCGGGGCAGTCGACGGGAGTGCGTGGGGGGAAGCGGTGCAAACGGCGCTTTTGTTGACCGCTCCCCTCGCGCCGCATATCACCGAGGAGCTCTGGGAGCGCACCGGTGGGCGTTACAGCGTGCACCTGGCGAGCTGGCCCGAGGCTGACGCCAGTCTCGTCCGCGACGACGAAATCGAAGTGGTCGTGCAGGTGAACGGGAAGGTCCGAGACCGCCTCATACTGCGAGCAGACGCGGATGAAGGGGCGGCGAGGGCGGCCGTTTTCGCTTCGAGCCGGGTGCAGGAGTGGCTGGGCGGGAAGGAGCCGCGGCGGGTCATCTACGTTCCCGGGAGGCTCGTGAACATCGTCGTCTGACGGTGTGGCTGTGCCGGGTTTTGTGGTTAACACAGGGTCTACGCGTGTCTGAAGTTTTACAAAGTGTTGGTGGACGGGTGGTGAAGGCACGCATAAGGTGCGAAGAGCCGGGCCAACCGAGCCCCCGCAGCCGGTTGCGCCTCTTCCCGACCCAGGAGGGCATGTGCAACTCAAGAAGTCTCCCCGAGATGTCAGCTATCCGGATTCCGTGACCCGGTACGAGAACGAGTCGTTCGGCGTCGAGCAGGCCGACGACTACGGCGAATTCCAGCCCGAACCAATTGCGCGGCGCCAGGCAAGGCCCGGTGCAGCACCCCAAACCGGCGGCGACGACCCGTCTGCCGCCGAAGCTCGTTCAGAGAGCCTCGTTGACCGCCATTCGTCTTTCGATGGGCGGTACGAGACCGACCACGACCTCAGGGTCGAAGGCTCGATCAGCGGCGAGGTGCTCTGCCGCGGCATCCTGACCATCGAACGCGAAGCTTCCGCACGCGCCCGCATCCAGGCCCGCGACGCCCAGATCCGCGGCCGCCTCGAAGGCGACATCGTGTGTTCCGGCAGGCTTTTGCTCGCAGCGACGGCGGTGGTGACGGGCACGATCAAGGCGACCACGCTCGTGGTCGAAGAAGGCGCCTCGCTCTCCGGGACGGTTGACACCACCCAGAAGAGCGCGATGCCGGAGCCCTCGAGGCCGGCAGCTGTCCCGGCCGCCGCCGGGCCGATTGCCGAGCAGCCGGTCGCACCACGCGAACCGGTTGCGGCGGTGGGGCCCCGGAATGGCCGGCGTGAGGTCCCGTCGTTCGCCATCGTTTCGAGCGAAGAACGCTCCGCCAGCGAGCGGCATTAGAGCTCGCCACCAGTCACACGCAACGAGGGGGCGCCATTGGCGCCCCCTCGGTCATTTTCTGCGTTGGAGCGGTGTGCTCAGGAAAGGCTGAAATAGACCGTCCCATCGACGACCCAGGTGTTGCTGCTCTTTCCCTTGCGCTTGGCTGCGCGACTGATGCGGAGGGCAATGCCGCGGGCGGTTTCTCCGCGGGAGGGGGTGAGCTTCCCGACCTTTCCCGCGGGGACTGCTTCGATGTACTTCTCGTATTCCCGCATTCGCGCGGCCAGCCGCCCAGTTTGCCTGGCCGGCCGTGGCGCGTCGGAGTCCTTGATGACCGTGAATTCTGCCATGATTGGGTTCCTCCATTTGCCGTGCCCAAGATTCCTCCATGGGAAACCGTTGAGACAGCGGATCTAGAGAAAAGATACGCGGAAAACCTGTCGCTTTCCAGTGCCTCGTTCGTACAAAGTGACCATGCCTAACGCTTTTCCTGCAGGCTCGAAATACTCATCTTGATCGAATCAAGGAACGCCTGTAACTGGTTCTCAAGCCGTCGGAGGACTTCGAATGCATATTGGTCAGCATCATCGAGTTGCTTGCTGGCAGCCTCCGCTGCTTCACTCAGATGGGCAGCGGCGGTTGCATCGGCCTCGGCAATCACCTGGCGCGCGCGGGCCTCTGCGTCCATCAGCATCTGCTGACTGCGATCCTGGGCCTCCCGAACGATGGCGTTTTCTTCGAGGAGCCGCTGCCTGTCCTGTTCCGCGCGATCAATCGCCAGCTTTGCGGATTGATGCGCGTCTTCGATGATCTGGTCGCGCCCTTCCAGGATCTGCTGTGCGTGGCGGAGGTCGGCCGGCACTGCCAGGCGCATCTGGTCGATCACGTCGAGCATGCGTTTCCGGTCGACAACAAGGTTGCCACCGACAGGCAGCCTTCGGGACTGGATCACCAGTTCTTCGAGCGCATCGATAAGGTCGAGAATCTCCATGTGTGCCCCGTCAGGGCTCACAGCCTACGACAGACCCAGGCGTTCGCGCAGTGCGGTCCTCACGTGCGGTGGCACCAGGTCGGCTACGTCATAGCCGAGCTTCGATACTTCGCGGATCCGGCTTGCGCTGATGTAGAGGAATTCCTGGTTGGCCATCAGGTAGACCGACTCGAGGTGCGGAGCCATCTTCCGGTTCATCAACGCCATGTCGAACTCAGCCTCGAAGTCGCTAACTGCACGGATGCCCCGGACAATGGCGACGGCTCCTTTCCGCTTGGCGAACTCGACAGTCATTTCGTCGAAGCCTTCTACCTGAACGCTGGGGAGATGCTCGACCGCCTTGGCGAACATCTGGACGCGCTCGTCCCAGGTGAACAGCGAACCCTTATCGCGGCCTTTGACGACCGCGACGATCACGCGGTCGAACAAATGGGTCATGCGGGTCACCAGGTCCAGGTGCCCGTTGGTTACCGGGTCGAACCCACCCGGGAAGACTGCGATCCTCATTCCCCCTCCAGTTCGGCATAGAGCGCGACTGCGCTATCGCCATACACCCGGCGTTCGAGGATTTGAAGGCCTGCCGGGCGTTCCGGCGGATTGTAGCGGCTTCCGTGCTCGTAGACGACCGTGCCACCGGGAGCAAGCAACCGGGGCACACCCATCAGCGTGTCCTCCGCTCCTTCCTCGTTGTATGGGGGATCCAGGAACACGAGGTCGAACGATCCCGGTTCCAGCTTCGAGATGGCTCCCGGCAGCCGTCCCCTGATCACGGTGGCGCCTTCGGAAAAGCCCGCACGGCTGAGCGACTGGAGGATAGCCTGGACACACGCCGCTTCGCCTTCGATGAAGGTCGCGTGCGAGGCTCCCCGGCTGAGTGCCTCGATCCCGAGTGCGCCGGTCCCAGCGTAAAGGTCCAACACGCGGGCGCCTTCCACGCGTTCCGCGATGATGTTGAAGATTGCCTCCCGCACGAGGCCCGAGGTCGGCCGCAGCCGGACGCCCCTTGGCTCTGCAAGCGGCATTCCGCGGGCCGTGCCCCCAGCGATCCTCACGCCTCGCCCCGTGGCCATCGCTAGTTTCCCGGGGTGGTCGTTGCCACCGGCGTGCGCGAGTCCCGCGCTTTGACGTTCACAGGCACGCTGTTCTCGAACACCGCCACGCCATCGCTCAGGGTCAGGCTAATCGTGTAGGTGCCGGGTTCCGCAGGCGTGAACCAGTTCGCCGTCCCGCGGCGGGTTGACTCGATCGTGCCGCCACTCGCCGCCCACTTCGGTTCGAGGTCCGTGTCGTTTGGCCGGAGAAGGATCGGCTGGCCGCTGGTGATGAAGGGTACCAGGGCGTTCCAGATGTTCCCGAGGTACCGGTCGTCACTCGCGTCATCGACCGCGACTCCGCCGAGCTTGTACGTAGAAATGAGTTCCAATTTGAATCCGATGCTGAAGAAATTCTCGATATAGACGGTCCGGCTTCCGCCGCCCTGTGACTGCTTGTAGCTGAAGGCGACAGTCGCCGTTTCGGCGAACCAACGCACGCCGGAGAGGTTCTCGTCCCGGTCGATGTTCGTCCCCGCGACCTCCACGTTCGTCGAGGTGGTGATCGAATCGGCGTCCGCGCGGATTGCGATCTGTGAGGCGATGTTCATCGCGTCGGTGAGCTTATACGTCGCAATGGAATCGCCTCCAGTCTCCGTTGCATAAGGCGAGACGGTGAGCACGAGCTTTGCCGGGGCCACGCGCTCTACCAGGAACGCCACGACATCCGGCATGTCGAGCCGGTACTTCGCCTGGTCGCGGAACGGCGCGATCTTGATGAGGTCGGCTGTCTTCGAAAGGGCCGCCCAGTCGTACGCACCCTCGTCGATGCGGTTCTGGGCCTTGATTGGCGCCGGCAAGGTGAGCGTCAACTGTTTGTTCTGGGCGTGCAGCGCCTCGTACAGCTCCCCGATGAACAATGAGAACGACGTGCGCTGGGTGGCCGGCAAGTCGAGGTAGGCAATGTCGATTCCGCGCACGTTGACTTCGGCCAGCTTCGCGACCACCTGCCGCACATGGTTTGTGCGGGCGGCCGGGCTGGCGAGGATGCCTTCGACGATCGCCACGGCCCCCTGCGAGCTCGCGTTTGCGGCGATCACCGGGTAGATCTCGAAAGACCCGTCGCTCGTGATCGCACTCAGCTCGCCCTGCACGGCGCCGTCCGCTGCGGGGGAGAAGTCGATAGGGTGGACGATGGTGACGTGGCCCACCGCCTCGGGGTGAAGCTGCGCGTTGTGGGGAAGGTATGCGGCGACGCTCCCGCCGGGTGTGTTCCGCCGCATGACTGCCATGACGGCCGGCACGTCGGTGAAGGTCGCGCTGACCACTTTCCCTTGTGCGTCGAGAATGGCCGGCGCGATCGGTTCCCAGTTCTTTGTCTCCTCGACGTACCGGTAGAAACTGAGCGACTGCCCTTCTCCCACCGTCTCCGAAAGGGCGACCTGGACGACAAGGTCGAACCCGGGCTGAACCGCCCCGCTTTCTTCGTTGTAGGAGAAGATCTTCGAAACGAACTGGTAGCCTTCGGGCGCGGCGATGTTGCGGTCCGAGGGGCAATAGGGGTCGTCGCAGCCGGCCGCGCTGCCGCAGGCGCGGCTCACCAGGAAGAAGGCGATGACGAGCACGCCAATGACGATCGCGGCGAGCACGCCAAGCCGCCCGTATCCGCCGCCGGGCCGGCGACCTCCGTACAGGCCAGGGCTGCTCCCGGCTCCCCAGGGGAGCTGACCGCCGCGTCGACTCATGTGCGAGGTGCTCTCGGGGGCGGAGGGCACACGCTACGAACGTTTGGCAAGGCGAACCTCGACTTCGATTATCCGGCCATTCCGATTGAGGACAACCCGGACGGTCTCGCCCGGATCGTGCGGCATCAGCGCGTTATAGAGTGGATTCGCCCGATCGACACCGGCATCGCCAAGCATGGTAATCACGTCGCCAACGCGGATGCCGGCCTCTGCCGACGGCCCGCCGGAGGCGACCGCCGCCACGATGGCTCCTTCGTTCACGGCTGTCCGCGGCAGCCGGGAGATGTTGTCGGCTGTGATGTCGATGTGCTCAAGCCCCAGGCTCGCACGTTCGATAGGCCCTCCGTTCGCGATGATCTGGTTGGCGATGTCCAAGACCCGGTTGGCCGGCAGGGCAAACGCTATGCCTTCTACCGTCGAACCTGATCGCGACTGCCGGAGCACCGCTGTCGGCATACCAAT
Source organism: Chloroflexota bacterium (assembly GCA_963169135.1). Classification (GTDB taxonomy): domain Bacteria; phylum Chloroflexota; class Dehalococcoidia; order Tepidiformales; family Tepidiformaceae; genus Amarobacter. The sequence goes on along the minus strand of CAUJEQ010000262.1, from coordinate 31,796 downwards.
GAACTGGCCCGCGAGATTCAGGAGCGCTCCACCGCTGTTGCCGTTGTTGACGGCCGCGTCGGTCTGGATGAGGTCCACCTGGCGGACGCCATCGAAGATCCGCACGCGATTCAGCCCGCTGATCACGCCGACGCTCACGCTGCCATCGAACTCCGCAAGCGGGTTGCCGATGGCCACCACCGTCTCGCCGAGCCGCAGGACCGACGAATCGCCTGCGGCGATGGGTGTGAGGTCCCCCGGCCCGATCTGCAGCACGGCCACGTCCGTGAAGGGAAAGTCGTGGCCCACGAGCACGGCCGGGCGTTCGGTCCCGTCTGCCAGCACGACCTTCAGCGTGTCCGTGCCAACCACCACGTGGGCGTTGGTCACGATGTGGCCATCGAGGTCCAGTACCACCCCACTGCCGACATCCTGCTCCTGCCCGGTCGCTGTCGCCTTGATGCTTTCGATCCGAACAACGCCAGGCCGCGCGTCAGCGGCGACGTCGGCGATGGCGCTGGTCTGCTCCACGGTCAGGACGGAAGCGTCCTCGCGGCCCAGGGTGCCCGAAGAGTCATCCCCCCGGGACACGACGGAGGCGACGATGGCGCCCCCCAGGAGCCCACCCAGAAGCGCGGCTCCCAGCATCATGCCGGTCAGCGGGAGCGCCCCGAGGCGGGATCCGTGGGCCCGAACCGGTTCGGGGGCACCTGGCCCCCGGGAATCGGTCAAAGGTCCGTCGCCCGGAAGGGCGGTCGCCCGCCAGGGACTCGCAGGTTCCGCGTGGGAGGATGCCTCGAGGCGACGTTCCCACGGGGGACGCAGCCGTTCGCCGGGTTCCTGCCCGGGGCCATGCAGGTCATCGTTGGTCAAGCCGTGGGCCTCTCCGTTGGTTTGCCGCGGATGGTTCCGCGCCGGTATACTGAGTCTGCGACTGAGGCACTGCTTGGCCTCAGTCCCTTTTTGTCTTCAGGGCTCCGTTGCCAGTTAGGGTACGACATGACCGATAAGCCCGTTCCTCTGACACGTGAAGGAAAAACAAAGCTCGAACACGAGCTCGAAGCACTCCGCGCGCGCCGCCGCGAAGTGGCCGAGATGATCCACAACGCCCAGGAGCAGGGAACCAGCCAGAACGACGCCGAATACGACGATGCCAAGATGGAGCAAGGGCGCGTTGAAGGCCGCATCCTGGAAGTCGAGGACATCCTGCGCCGCGCCCGCATCATCGACGAGGCCGGAGCACACCACGCCGGGCGCGTGATGGTGGGCAGCGGAGTGCAGGTCGACCAGGACGGCACGGTGCGCCACTACCAGATCGTTGGCGCGCCCGAGGCGGACCCCCTGAACGGGAAAATCTCGAATGAGTCACCCGTCGGTGCCGCGCTGCTGGGCAAGGCTGTCGGCGACTCCGTGGAAGTGAACGTGCCCAAGGGCGTCATCAAGGTGAAAGTGCTGAAGATCGACTGACCGGCGCCGGTCTGCGATGGTATGTTCCGGGCCGCGTCGCAGCGGCCCGTTTGCGTTGTGGAAGGGGAACAGACCGTGGATGAACTCATGGCGCAGCGTGTCGCCAAGGCCGAAGAGCTGCGTGCCGCCGGCATTGACCCCTACCCGCCGAGGCTGACCCGTACCCACATGGCAGCTGACGTGACCCTGCTCGTCGAAGCCCTGCCCGAAGGCGAATCCGAAGTCGAGGGGATCGAGGTCGACATCGCCGGCCGCGTCGTGGCCAAGCGCGATATGGGCAAGGCCACCTTCCTCGACTTGCTGGACGGGAGCGGCCGCATCCAGGTGCTGATGCGCCAGAACTCCCTGGCGAACTACGATTCGCTTCGGCTCATCGACCTCGGCGATTTCATCGGCGTCAACGGCACCCCGATTCGCACGCGGACGGGCCAGCCCACAGTCCAGGCCGCGCACTGGACCATGCTCACCAAGGCGCTTCACGCGCCACCTGAGAAGTACCACGGCCTGGCCGACGTCGAACTCCGGCAGCGCAAACGCTACCTCGACCTGATGGCCAACGAGGAGACACGCCAACGGTTCATCGTCCGCAGCAAGGTCGTGTCCGCGATCCGCCGGTTCCTCGATGCTCGCGGCTTCCTCGAAGTGGAGACGCCTGTCCTCCAGGAGGAAGCCGGCGGTGCGGCTGCCAGGCCGTTCACGACGTACTACAACGCCCTCGAAGAAGAGCGGCACCTGCGCATCAGCCTCGAGCTCTATCTCAAGCGGATGGTGGTTGGAGGCTTCGAGCGCGTGTACGAAATGGGCCGCATATTCCGCAATGAGGGACTCGGCGCCAAGTACAACCCCGAGTTCACCATGATCGAGCTGTACCAGGCCTACGCCGACTACCACGATGTCTCGATGCTGGTCGAAGAGATGATCAGCACAGTCGCGCACGAGGTCCTGGGCAAGAGCAGGTTCACCTTCCGCGGCCAGGAAATCAGCCTGGAGCGGCCATGGCGGCGCATCACCCTTCACGATGCGCTCAGAGAGTACGGCGCCCTCGAACTCGAAGAGTTCTCGACGGCCGACACCCTCCGCGCCGAGCTCGAGCGCCGCGGTCTCGACCTGCCGCCGACCGCAGGCTACGGGAAGCTCGTCGACGAGGCGATGTCGCACTACGTTGAGCCGCGCCTCGTCCAGCCGACATTCCTGATGGACTATCCGGTGGAACTCTCGCCGTTGGCGAAGCGCCGCACGGACAACCCCGGCCTGGTGGAGCGCTGGGAGGTGTTCATCGGCGGCTTCGAGGCCGGGAACGCCTACACCGAGCTCAACGACCCCGTAGATCAGCGGGCCCGGTTCGAGGAGCAGGCGCGGCTCAAGGCCGCGGGCGACGACGAGGCGGAGCTGGTCGACGAGGACTTCCTGTTCGCGCTGGAGCACGGTATGCCCCCGACCGGCGGTTTCGGCATGGGCATCGACCGCCTGCTGATGATCTTGACCGAGCAGGATTCGATCCGCGACGTCATCCTGTTCCCGCAGCTGAAGTCGGTCAAAGGATGAGGGACACACCGTTCGAGCGGCACCACACGGCAACCGCCTACGTGGTGGCCGCCGGACGGACCCTTCTCCTCTGGCACGGGAAGTTACGGATGTGGCTCCCGCCCGGCGGCCACCTCGAACCCAACGAGGACCCAGTCCAGGGCGCGGTCCGCGAGGCCCTCGAGGAGTCCGGCTTGCCGGTGGAAGTCATTCCGCCTGGGGGGCTGCTGGTCGTGGACCGCCCCCTGGTCCTTCCACCCCCCGCCGTCATCCTCGTCGAGGACATCGTCCGGGACGACCAGCCGTTCCACCAGCACATCGACCACGTGTACTTCACCCTGGCGCGGGCCCGGGTGGATTTCGGGGCGCCCATCCCGCACGGACAGCACCAGTGGTTCTCGGCGGCCGAGCTGGCGGAGGCGTTTTCCCTCCCGGCACCCGATGGTACGCTCGTGCCGGTTGCCGAGGACGTTCGACTCCTCGGCATTCGCGCACTATCCGCCGCCGCGGTCCGGGAGTCCTGAATCATGCTCAGCCTGCAGTACATCCGCGAGAACGTGGAACGCGTGAAGCGCGATGTTCTGCTCCGCAACACGACCGCCCCCATCGACCGCATCTTGCAGCTCGATGAGGACCGCCGGGGCCTCCTCCAGCAGGTCGAAGCCTTGCGCGCGAAGCGAAACACGGTCAGCAAGGCGATTGGGCAGTCGAAAGATGCCGCAGACCGCGAGATCCGCGTCGCCGAAATGCGCCTCGTCGGCGATGAGATCGACCGCCTCGACGGTCGCCTGAAGAAGGTCGAGACCGAGCTTCAGGAGAAGCTCTACGAGGTCCCGAACATCCTCGACCCGAACGTGCCCAAGGGCCCCGACGAGACGTCGAACCGGGTCGTCGAGGTGGTCGGCGAATTGCCCCACTTTCCCTTCGCGCCACGTCCGCACTGGGAGATCGGCGAGATAGTTGGCGGCCTGGACATTGAGCGCGGCGCGAAGATGTCCGGCTCCCGCTTCTACACCCTGCGCGGCGCGCTGGCGAGGCTCCAGCGCGCACTCATCCAGCTCATGCTCAACGAGCACGGGAGGGCGGGATTCACCGAAGCCTACCTGCCGTACATGCTCAACGAGGCGTCGCTCTACGCAGCCGGACAGCTCCCCAAGTTCCGCGACAACCTCTATCGCGATGCGGAAGAGGACTATTTCTTCATCCCCACGGCGGAGGTCGCATTCGTCAACCTCTACCGCGATGAGATTATCCCGGCAGGCGAATTGCCGATGCGGTTCGTGGCACACACGCCGTGCTTCAGGCGGGAAAAGATGAGCGCTGGCCGTGACGTCCGTGGCATCAAGCGCGGCCACCAGTTCGAAAAGGTCGAGATGTTCGTCTATTGCGAGCCCGAGCAGAGCGCGGCCGAACTTGATCTGCTGGTTGCGCAGGCACGTTCGATCCCGGCCATCCTGGGGCTGCCCTACCGCCTTGTGGAGCTGTGCTCGGGTGATGTGGGGTTCAATGCGACGCGGACGTTTGACCTGGAGATCTGGGCGCCCGGGCAGGGTGAATGGCTCGAAGTGAGTTCAGCCTCGAACTGCCTGGACTTCCAGGCCCGGCGTGCAAATATCCGCTATCGCTCTGGCGGCGCCCAGCCTACGCGCAACCCACACATGCTCAACGCCAGCGGGCTCGCCCTTCCCCGGACGGTGATCGCCGTGATGGAGAATTACCAGCGTGAGGACGGCAGTATCGCCATCCCCGAGGTGCTCCAGGCCTACATGGGCATGGATCTCATCCCGGCGGTTACGCGGTAATCCATGCCGGAGCGTGCGCTGGCGGTTAGCTCGCGGCCTTCCCATTCGGGCTCGCCGCGGCGATCTGCTTCGGGTGCGCCAGGATTTCGTCGATCAGCCCGTAGTCTTTCGCCGCCTCCGGGTCGAGCCAGAAATCGCGGTCGGTGTCATGTTCGATGCGTTCCATCGGCTGGCCGGTCGTTGTCTGGATGATGTTGCGGAGCACTTTCTGCAGGCGGAGCGTCTCGCGCGCCTGGATCTCGATGTCGCGTGCCTGGCCCTGCGCTCCACCGAGCACCTGGTGCAGGTGGATGGTGCTGTTCGGGAGCGCGTAGCGCTTGCCCTTGGCGCCGGAAGTCAGCATGACGGTGCCCATGCTGGCTGCCAGACCCATGCAGAGCGTGGAGACGTTCGGCCGGATCAGGTTCATCGTGTCGAGCATCGCCAGCCCCGCGGTCACGCTCCCGCCCGGGCAGTTGATGTACATCATGATGTCCTTCTCGTCGTCTTCGCGGGCCAGGTAGAGGAGCTGCGCGATGACCACGTTCGCCACCATGGCATCGATCGGCGTGCCAAGGAAGACGATCCGTTCTTTCAAGAGCAACGAGTAAATGTCGTAGGCGCGCTCGCGGCGGCCGTCGCTTTCGATGACGAACGGCATGATGGCCGAGGGGCGCACGAGTTCCGCGTCGGGGCGCTTGCCCGCGATAACTTCCTGGATCAGATCGTAGCTGCTGCTCATGCAATGCCTCCTCGCGCTCGGCGCGTGATTCCAGTGTGCCGCTTGCCCGCCCGATCGCGCAAAGCGAGCACGGGGCGCCGTCGCCCGCCCAACCGCGAGGAGGTGCTGATCCACAGAGTCCCGAATCGCGCCTATGCGGTTACCGGTGCGTCCAGCACACTGGATCTATGTCCCAACGCCGCGCCGACGTGCGCAACATCGCCATCATCGCCCATGTCGACCACGGGAAGACCACTCTGGTCGATGCCCTCCTGAAGCAATCACACGTGTTCCGCGAGAATGAAGCGGTCGGCACGCTCATCCTCGATTCGAATCCTCTCGAACGCGAGAAGGGCATCACGATCATGGCCAAGAACGCCGCCATCGAGTACGCCGGCGTCCGCATCAACATTATCGACACGCCTGGCCATGCCGACTTTGGCGGCGAGGTCGAGCGGGTGCTGAACATGGCCGACGGTTGTCTGCTGCTGATCGACTCGGTCGAGGGTCCCATGCCGCAGACCAAGTTCGTCCTCCGCAAAGCGCTTGAGATCGGCCTCCACCCCATCGTGGTGGTCAACAAGATCGATCGGCCGAACGCCCGCATCGATGAAGTGATCCACGAGACCAGCGACCTCTTCCTGGACCTCGCGACGAAGGACCACCAGCTCGAGTTCCCGACCCTCTACGCGAATGCTCGCGACGGCTACGCCGGGGTTACGCCCGACATAACGTCGGGCACGATGCAGCCGCTGCTCGACGCAATCATCGAGTACGTTCCCGGCCCCGTGGCCGACGAAACTGCGCCGTTCCGCATGCTCGCCACGACGCTCATGTACGACAGCTACCGCGGCCGCATTGCGGTCGGACGCATCAGCGACGGCGTTGTGCGGGCGGGGGAGTCGATCATTCGCTTCAATCACGAAGGCCAGACCAGCCAGCATCGCGTCGCTCAGCTGTTCGGCTTCGAGGGCCTCGGGCGGGTGGAGCTGCAGGAGGCGCGCGCCGGCGACATCGTCGCCCTCACCGGCATCAGCGACATCCTGATTGGCGAGACCATCGCCAGCCCGTTGGTCACCGAGCCACTGCCGGTCATCACCATCGAAGAGCCAGCGATGAAGATGACCTTCCGCGTCAATGACTCGCCGTTCGCCGGCCGCGAGGGCCAGTTTGTGACGAGCCGCCAGCTACGGGAGCGCCTCTTCCGCGAAGTCGAGACCAACGTCGCGCTGCGTGTCGAGGACGGAGAATCGGCGGACCAGTTCGTCGTGAGCGGCCGGGGCGAACTCCACCTCGCCATCCTTGTCGAGACCATGCGGCGCGAGGGCTACGAGTTCGCGGTCACGCGCCCCGAGGTCATCGTTCACCACGGGCTGCACGGCCGTGAAGAACCGTTCGAGCGCCTGTACGTCGAAGCGCCCGAGTCCGCCACCGGGTTCTTGATCGAGACGCTCTCGGGACGGAAAGCCCAGATGGTCGGGATGCACTCCGACCACAACGGTAACGTCCGGCTCGACTTCGAGGTGCCCACCCGCGGCCTCATCGGCTTCCGCGATTCATTTATCAGCGGTACCGGCGGCGAAGGGATCATGAACGCCGAGTACCTGGGCTACCGGCCCTGGGCGGGCGAGATCACCCGGCACCGGAACGGTGCGCTCGTCGCCTCCGAGACCGGAACGGCACTCAGCTTCGGCATCGCGAATGCCCAGGAGCGCGGCATGCTCTTCATCTCCCCGGGCGACGACGTCTATGCGGGCATGGTCGTTGGCCTGCACGCGAAAGACACCGACCTCGACGTCAACGTCTGCCGGGCGAAGCAGCTCACGAACATCCGCAGCTCGACCTCCGACATCGCCGTCAAGCTCGTCCCGCCGTCGCCGCCGAGTCTCGAGCGCAGTCTCTCGCTCATCGGGAACGACGAGATGGTCGAGGTGACCCCGAAGTCCCTGCGCATCCGCAAGGCGGAGCTGAACCCGACCCTCCGCGCCCGCGAGACGAAGCGAGCCAAGTTTGCTGCGGCCGGTGCGAGCGTATAGGTCGATTGCTCCGCGCCGCCTGAGTCAGCGGAATTACGTCTCCGGTGCGACGACCGCCGGTTGACCGCCAACCGCCCGCCCCGGGCGCAGCGCGAGCACGCCCACGATGACGACGCATCCGCAGGCGACCGCCAGACCCCCGAGTGTCGCGCGTTCACCTGCCGCGTCGGCGATAAGGCCGACGGGGTACGAAACGATGGAGTTCACCCCGAACGCCATCATCGTCACGGCCATCACCCGCCCGAAGTACTTGGGATCTGAGCGCTGCATCAGGCTGACGTTGTTCAGCATCTGGAAGCCACTCGAAGCCGCGCCAACGAGAGCGCCAACCGCCAGCGCAACAGCGAAGCCCGGTGCCACCGCGAGCGCGCCAAGCGATAGGGCCAGACAAGCGCCGAACGCAAGCATCAGGCTGCTCGGCCGGCGCGGCGGCCGAGCAGCAAGCACGAGCGTTACGACGATGCCGCCGACGGCCATTGCGCCGTAGAGGATGCCGAGGTGGCTGGCCGGATGGTCCAGCGCGTTCTCGAGGTAGCCGGGCATGATCGCCTGGTACGAGAAGCCGCTGAGCACGATGCCAACGAACACCAGGGCGAGCATTCGCACGTCGCGGTCCGTCCAGATGTAGCGGAAGCCCTCGCCGAGGTCGGCCCGGACCGAAGTGTGATGCGCGCGCTGCCTCGGGGGCGAAGGGGCCATCTGCAGCAAGACGGCGACCACCGCCACGAACAGCGCCGCCATGCCGAAATACGTCCCGGCCGTGCCCACGCCGCCCGTCGCGATGAGCAGCCCGGCCAACAGCGGCCCGACGATGCGAGTCGAGTTCATCATTAGCTGTTGGAGTGCGACACCCCGGGCCAATTCGTCGCCCTGGAGGAGGTCGCCTACCCACGCCTGCCGTGTCGGCCCCATGATCGAGTACATACAGCCCAGGACGAGGCTCGCGGCCGCGAGGATGAGGATGGTGATCAGGTCGGTCGCGATGAGTACGGCGATGAGCGCGAACATCGCGCCGATCACGAACTGGGCCGAGGTCAGCAGGCGTTTCTTCGAAATCCGGTCGGAGAGGGTCCCGCCCACCGGGCTCAGGATGAGCATCGAGATACCCTGGCCAAGGAACACGAAGCCGACCGCGCTGTTCTTCCCGGTCAGTTCGAAGGCGACCACGCCCTGCGCCACCTGCATCATGCCGAAGGCGAGCATCGCCAGCGTGGTCCCGGCAAAGAGCAGGCGATACTGTGTGTTCCGGAGGACCGAGAACGGGTTCTGCTCTGAATCCAACCGCCGCGCCTCCTCACCGTCCTTTGCCCATTCTGCCGGAACCGCCCGCAAGAGGGTTGAATCAGCTCGCGGATATCCCCGGGTTGCGGTTCGCGGGTAGACTTCCGGGCATGCATATCGATGACCTGGATACGCCCTGCCTCCTCCTTGATCTGGATAAGGTCCAGGCCAACATCGCGACGATGATGGCCATGATCGCGGGCACCGGCGTCAGCCTGCGCCCGCACTTCAAGACGCCGAAGTGCCCCCAGGTAGCCAGGCTCCAGCTCGACGCCGGCGCGATCGGCATCACGGTCGCCAAGCTTGGCGAGGCGGAGGTCCTGGCCGATGCCGGCCTCGGGCCGATCCTGATGGCCAACCAGGTGGTGGGCGCCCAGAAGGTCGACCGCCTGATGTCGCTGCTCGCCCGCGGCGTGGACGTCACCTCCGCCGTCGAAACCGAGTTCAACATCCGCCAGCTTGCGGATGGAGCGCGCCGATCGGGGCAGAAGCCTGCAGCCGTAATAGAGGTCGACGCCGGGCTCAGGCGCTGTGGCTCCGCCACGCCCGGCGAGACGGTCCGGCTCGCGCGCATGCTCATTGAGAACGGGATCGACTATCGCGGAATCATGGGTTACGAGGGCCACATGTATGGCCAGCCCGATCCGGTCGCCCGCGAACAGCTCATCCGCGATTCCCTGGCTATTGTGAACACGCACGTCGAGGCGCTCGCGGAGGCCGGGCTCGCTCCCGGGATAGTCTCGACCAGCGGTACCGCGAGCGTCCCGATCGCAGCCCGAACTCTGGGTGTGACCGAACTCCAGGCCGGGACCTACGTCTTCCACGACAGCCACAACGAGGAGTTCATCCCCAACACGTTCCAGCAGGCGATCACCCTCCTGACGACCGTGATCTCGGTGAAGGAGCGCTATGCCGTGGCCGACACGGGGGCAAAGTCCCTGACGAACGAGTTCGGGCCGCCGATGTCAGTGGACGGGCGAATCAAGGTCGCGCGGCTGAGCGAGGAACACGCCACGCTCACTGGCGAAGGCGTCGCCAGCCTGAAGCCCGGCGACCGCATCGAGGTCATCCCCAGCCACGGCGACACCACCCTGAACATGCACGACGTGTACTACGTCCGGCGTGGTGGCGAGCTGTTGGACACCTGGCCCATCCTCGCGGCCCGGAAGTTCAGGTAACGGGCTTCTTCCCTACAATGGGATCAGCCAGAGAGTGAGGGGTTTGGAATGCGCGAATGCCCGTGGTGTGGCCGACAGAATTTGAACGTTTACGCGTATTGCCAGGGTTGCGGCCGCGGCTTCACCGAAGCTGACATCAAGCCGAAGCCGTCAACCGGCAAGCGCTGGTACTGGCCATTTGGCAGCAAAGCTGCCTGACCGTCCGTAAGCTCGTCCTTGCATGCAGGAGCGCATCGTGAACGGGGAGTGTTTCGCTGTCCTGCAGCTAAACGGATCGTGGTACCGCCTCGCCGGCCGGGGCGCCCCGCTGATGGCTCACAAGCCGTCCGAGGTCGTCCCGGTGATTGCCGCCGCGGAAGCGGCCTGCGCAGGGGGCGGCCATGTCGTCGGGTTCGTGGCCTACGAGGCGGCCGCCGCGTTCGGCATTGCATCGCACCAGCCCCAGGCCGGCCTCCCGCTCGCAGCGTTCATAGCCGGTCGTGAGCTTGAACCCTTCGACCCGCACGACCTGATCGCGGCTGCGGGTTCTGCGCCGGGACTGTGCTGGCGCCCGCAGGTCCGGGAGGAAGAATACGGCAGGGCCGTCCGCCGGGTTCGCGAGCATCTCGCCGCCGGCGAGAGCTACCAGGTCAACCTCACGTTTCCGCTAACGACGCCCTTTCGCGGCGATCCGTTCTCGCTCTTCGCGCGGCTGGCTCGGGCGCAACGCGCCGATGGCGCCGCCTACCTCGATTTCGGGCGATTCGCGATCTGTTCGGCCTCGCCCGAGCTGTTTTTCGAACGCGAGGGGGAACAGGTCCGCATGCGGCCGATGAAGGGCACGGCCAACCGCGGCCGTACCCTGGCCGAGGACCGCCGGCGAGCCACGGGACTCCGGCGTTCCCCGAAGGAACGGGCCGAGAACCTGATGATCGTGGATATGGTGAGGAACGACCTGGGCCGGATCGCCCGGGTCGGCTCGGTCGCCGCACCCGAGCTCTTCCGGGTCGAGCGTTTCCCCACGGTACTCCAGATGACGTCCAGCGTGACGGCGGAGACTGACACATCGCTCGCGGGGTTGTTCGCCGCCACCTTCCCCTGCGCCTCAGTCACGGGCGCACCAAAAGTCCGGACGGCCCGGATTATCCGAGAACTCGAAGCCGGGCCACGCGGCGTGTACACGGGTGCGGTGGGCTACATCGGGCCAGGCCGAAGGGCGCGGTTCAACGTCGCCATCCGCACCGCGACAGTCGATCGCGAACTTCGCGCAGCCACCTACAACGTGGGGAGCGGCATCGTTTGGGACTCCCGGCCGGGGCGGGAGTACGCTGAATGCCTCGCCAAGGCCCGCGTGCTCGATGCCGATATCACCCCGTTTTCGCTCATCGAAACTCTGAGGTGGACGCCGGACGAGGGCTTCGCGCTCTTGAACCGGCACCTCACCCGGATGGCGGGCTCGGCCCGGTACTTCGGCTACCCGTTCGAGCGGGCGCTCGCGCGGCGAACGCTCGCGTCTGCCACTGGGAGCGGTGTCCCGCTTCGATTGCGGCTGCTGCTTGACGAAGAGGGCCACCTGCGTGTCGAACAAGGTCCGCTGCCCCCACACAACGCGGTTCCTGCACGGGCAGGACTCGCGTTGACACCGGTCGACTCGGCGGACCCATTCCTGTATCACAAGACCACGAAGCGTGGGCTCTACGAAGCCGCGACGGCGTCCCGTCCCGACTGCGACGAGACCCTCCTCTGGAACCAGGACGGCTATCTGACCGAGACCGCCATCGCCAACGTTGCGGTCTCCCGCGAGGGGCGGTGGGTCACGCCTCCAGTCTCAGATGGCCTGTTGCCGGGCACCATGCGGGCCGACTTGCTCGGGCGAGGAATTATCGAGGAGGGCCGCATTTCCGTCAGCAGCCTGAGCGCCGGTTCCAGGCTCGCAGCGCTGAACTCTGTGCGCGGGTGGCGTGAACTCCAGTTCGTACCGGCGAGCTGAGGGAGTCTGGCGGTGGCCTTCTTTAAACTGAGGCTCAGGATGATGAAGCGGGAGCCCCCGCAGGCAGATGGCCCGGGATGGCCGGGACCGAAATCCGGATAGTCGTCCCCGAACCCGGCTCGCTTTCGATCGTGAGCGTCCCACCGGAACTTGTCGCCCGCTCGGTCATCGACCGGAGCCCGAGGTGCCCCGGAAACTCGCCCGAAGGGTCGAATCCCACCCCGTTGTCCCGCACCTCAAGGGTCACGCGCCCGCCGGCTGTTCCGAGAGTGACCCAGGCGCGCGTGGCGCGGGCGTGCTTCACCGTGTTGTGCATGGCCTCCTGCCCGATCCGGTAGAGCACTTCCTTGAGGTCCAGGCGCAGGTCGGGTTCGCCATCGAGGTGCGTCTCCATTTCGATCCCGTGCCTGGCGTGCATCGCCGCAAACTGCTTCTCGAAAGCGGCAACCAGGCCTTCGGCTTCGAGCGATTCGGGCCGAAGCTCGAAGATGAGTGCCCGGAGCTCGGCCAGGCCAGCTTCGGCAAGCCCGGAGACGTACTCCAGGGGCTCGCCCACCCGCGCCGGCTCCCGCTCCAACAGCGTCCTCGCCGTCCGCGTGCCCAGCGAGATCCCATACAGCGCCTGGGAGACCGAGTCGTGCAGTTCGCGTGCGAGCCGCTGGCGTTCCTCGAGTGACGCGGCGTGCTGGGCGCGCTCGTACAGCCTCGCGTTCTCGATCGCGACTGCGGCGCGCTGTCCGATGGCGGCGGCCATCCGCACTTCGTCGGCAGTGATGTCGTGGTGCTGGACCCAGCCCATGCTGAACAGCCCGAAACGCTTGCCGGCGATGGTGATGGGCACGTCGATGACCGACGAGACGCCGACCGCCTGGACCACGTCCCTCACGAGCCGGGCATCCCGCGAGGTATCCGGCACGACCCGGGGCACATCGAGCTTCTCAATGACCGAGGTGTCGAGTCCGTTCAGCGACGCGGCCAGTGCCTGGACTTCGCCATGGGAGAGGCCCGAGGTGGCGCGCACTCGCAGCTCGCGGGTCGTCTCATCGAACATGAGCGCGGCGCTTCGGTCGGCCTCCAGCACGTCCACCGCCGCGTCGGTCAGCGCGCGGAGCACATCGTCCACAACGAGTGAGTGGTGGAGCTGCTCATCGACACGGTAAAGCGCATCCATCTCACGGATGCGCCGCTGCGAATCAGCGAAGAGCCGGGCGTTCTCCACCGCGATCGCTACCTGGTTGGCCATCGCCGTAAGGAGTTCCAGCTCTTCGGCATCCGGCTCGTGATCCCCGTGGTAATAGGCGTCGAGGGTGCCCTGCGGCCGGCCCCTCGACACCATGGGGGTGATCACTACGGTCTCCCAGGTAGCGGTGGCGAGCATGTCGTGCACCAGGGCGTAGCGCGGGTCCGCCAGCGTCCGGGTCCGCGAACCCCGCAACACCTGGCGCTGCCCGCTCCGAAACGCCGTCGAGGTTACGGAGGGGGCCCCCTCGTTGATGGCTTCGACCATGCGGCCTGGGAATCCTTCGGGGAGCCCGTGTTCGCCCGCCATGACGTAGCTGCCTCGTTCGTCAAAAAGCGTGACCGAACAGGCGATTGCCGACGACGCCTGGACCACGCGTGCGGCGAGCGCATCGAGGGTCTGCTGGGCCGGTGTATCGAAGGTCAGTGCCGACGCTACTCCGGCAAGGCCCTCCATTTCGCGGGCGCGGCGTTCGACTTCGTGATAGAGACGGGCGTTGGCGATCGCGACGGCAACCTGGTTGCCGAAGGCCGCCGCAAGGTGCGCCTGGCTCTGGCTGAACGCTCCGGGCGTTGGGTCCGAGATGATCAGGACGCCAAGTACCTCGCCGCCGTGTGCGAGGGGTACGGCCATCCATGTCCGTACGAACCGGAAGATGGTCTTGAGATTCTCGCCCGCCACGCCGCGGTACTCCCGGGCTTCGGGCGTGTCGCTGTAAATGTCGTCAATGACCACCGGCCGGCCTTCCATCATGGCCTGCCAGAGCCGGGGGACGGCGGTCACGGGGAACCGCATACCCCGCGATGCCGGGTCCACGGTATCGTCGAACATGTTGCGCGAAGCCTTGATCTCCAGAACGGCGCCATCGACTTCGAGGATGCTCGAACCCCCGTAGGGGATGACGTTGCCGATTTCTTCCAGCACCCGGATGAAGAGTTGATCGAGGTCGAGGGTCGAGAGCACGGCGCGCGAAACATCAAGCAGGCTCCCGAGCTCACGTGTGCGCTCCTCGACCCGCTGCTCCAGGACTGCGTGCGCCTCTTCGCGCTCACGCTCCATGGCCACCTGTTCGCTAATGTCGCGGACGACCGCGAGCAGGTACTTCCGCCCGTCGAGCTCAAAGCCGGTGCCCATTACTTCGACATCGAACGCGGTCCCGTCTTTGCGGACGTCCTTCGCCCGGATGTGATAGTCCTTCCCTGCCCGGATGGACTCCTGGTAGTCGGCCAGCTTCTGCCAGTGGTCCGGGTGGATGAACCTGGCCGGGTCCATCCCCACGAACTCTTCGTGTGTATAGCCGTGCATTCGGCAAACGGCGGGGTTCGCTTCGGCAACGAAGCCAGTTTCGAAGTCGTTCAGGATGATGCCGTCATTAATCTCCTCAAAGACGCGCTTGAACTGTCCTTCGCGCTGCCGAAGGGTTTCGGCCGATCGGACCCGGAACGTGGCATCCATGATCGTGTCAACCACGCCGATGACCTCGCCGTCCTCGATAAGGGGCCGGAGGTGGATGTCCCAGTGGGTAGTGCCGTTCGGGCCCTCATAGGGCACCGCATCGCGGCGAACGGGTTCCCCGGCGAGCGCTGCGCGGAACAGTGCCTCCGCGCGCTCGACGCGGAACGGTGACACGTCAGCCAGTGGCGCACCCGGCCGCACCCGGGCTGCCATAGAGGGCTCGTTGTCTTCGAGGAAGCGGCGGAACGCGTCGTTCCATTCGCGGAGGCGCATGTCCCGGTCGAAGAGGGCGACGCCGACCGGCATGGTGGCGAAGAGCTGGCGCATCAGCGCCGGATCGGGGCCTGGTTCCCCTTTCACGGCTAGCCCTCGGGAGGCGCCGGGACGAGGCCGATCCGGACCGCGTACAGCGCGGCCTGGGTGCGCGACTGCACTCCCAGCTTTGCCAGGATGTTGCTGACGTGGGTCTTCACCGTCTTTTCGCCGATCACCAGGTCGCGGGCGATCTCTTTGTTGGCATAGCCGGCGGCGAGGAGCCGCAGCACCTCCGTTTCCCGGTCGGTCAGCGTCTCGGGTGATTCCGGTGTGCGCACCTCGCGCATCAATCGCGCGGCTGCCTGGGGAGAAAGCTGAACCTGCCCCTGGGCCGCCGCTTTGATCGCCCTCCGCAACTCATCGGACTGGGTATCCTTCAGCAGGTAACCGATCGCGCCAGCTTTCACGGCGCCAACCACCGAAGCGTCTTCGAGCACGCTCGTCAGGGCGATGACTTCGATGTCTGGCATCTCGCGCCGGATTTGGCCGATGGCCGTGATCCCGTCCATGACGGGCATGAGCAGGTCCATGAGCACGACGTCGGGCTGGAGCCTGCGCGCGAGTTCGACCGCCTCCGCGCCGTTCTGGGCCTCACCGATGATCTCGAAGTCGTCGTCCAGCCCAAGGAACATGCGTAGGCCCTGGCGAACCACGGCATGGTCGTCGGCAATGATGATGCGGATCGGCATGGTGCTCCTGGTGAGAAGGCGTGGTGGCGCCACTTTACCACTGAGATCGGGCGGATGGCGCCCTGGCGCCATTCCCGGGAGGCCACTCACCGCTGAGGAGGCTGCCCGGTGCAGCGGGCCGTCCTACGCGCCCGGCACGGGCAGGAATTCGTCGACGGTCTCTAGCAGCTTGCGTACATCGATGGGCTTGGTCAGGTACGCACGGGCGCCGAGTTCGAGCAGCCGTTCCAGCTGCCGCGCGGTGGCGTCCGCGCTGGCTATCACCACCGGGATGGAGGCGGTCGCCGGGTCGCGGAGCAACCGCCGCAGCACCTCTTCGCCCTTCATGTCCGGCAGGTGGAGGTCCAGGATGATCAGGTCTGGCTGGTGGGCGCGGGCAAGTTGAAGGCCGAGCCCGGCCTGCATCGCCGGCAGGACACGCACTCCCGTGCGCCGCGAGAGCACCTGCTCGATGAGCCGGAAGTTGGCCAGGTTGTCTTCGATGTACAGCACGAGCCCGGTCGAGTGTCCGGCGGCGATGGCTTCGACAGGTGCGATCCTGGCGCGGCTCTCGGGTGCGTCCGCGCGCGGGAGCTGCACGGTGAACGTGGTTCCATCGCCCGGGTTCGGCAAAGCGCTGATCCTGCCGCCCATGGCCTCCACCAGGCCCTTGCTCAGGCTCAAGCCGAGCCCGGTGCCCTCGATTCCCATTCCATCTCTGCCGAGCCGGTCGAATGGTTCGAACAGGCGATCTATCGCGTCCGGTGGCAAGCCGATCCCGGTGTCCGCTACAGAAAGCGCAATGGCCGCCACGTCTTCGCCACAGGAAAAGGTCACGCTCCCACCCTCCACGTTGTACTTGATGGCGTTCGAGACCAGGTTCAGGAGCACCTGCTGCAGGCGTTGGTGGTCGGCGGAAACGTTACACGCGCAGTCGGGGCTGGCGTTGTTGAGCGTCACTCCCGACAGTGCCGCCAGTGGCCTCATCAGATCGAGCACTTGCTCGACGGTGTCCCTCACCGCGACTGACTCGATCGAAAGGTCGACATTTCCGGTTTCGACGCGCGAGATATCGAGGATGTCGTCGATCAACGCCAGGAGGTGGCGGCCGGCGCCCAGGATGTGGCCCACGCTCTCCGTTTGGGCGGGCGCCAGTTCATCGAGTTGGAGCACCTGCGCGAAGCCCAGGATGACATTGAGGGGAGTTCGCAACTCATGGCTCACTCGAGAGAGAAACTCGCTCTTTGCATCATTCGCGCGGTCAGCCTCGGCACGGGCGGCGCGGAGCCCGTCTTCTACTTCCTTGAGCAGGGAGATGTCCTGGACGTTGGCGGCCGTGTACAGGGTGGCGCCCAGTTCGTCCTTTACGGCGGTGGCGTCGATCAGCACCGGGAATGTCGAGCCATCCTTGCGGATGTGCACGGACTCGAAGGTGATGTGTCCCTGGCGGTGTGCCGACTCGATGAGGGCCGGGATTTCGGCGCGCGCATCGGGCGCGAAGACATCGAGGAGCGACGAGCCTTCCAGTTCGGCCACGGTGTAGCCATGCATCCGGGCAAACGCGGGGTTCATGCGCTCAAGCCGCGTCCCATCGGCGCTGGCGACCACGATGCCCCAGTCCGCGTGTTCGAAGATCTCCCTCCACGCCGCCGAAGTCACCCTCAACAGGTGTTGCTCGGTGACGTCCCTGGCGACCGAAATCAAGAAGTCGGGTCTTCCCGTCAGGGTAGCGACAGGAACGGAGTGGGCCCACAGCCACCGGCGGCCGTTCGGCGTATCAAAAGGTTCCTCCGGGAGCTGCCACGGGCGGCCGGTCGCGAGCACCGCCCGGTCGCGCTCCTGCTGCCGGAGGGCTGTGCTGGTTGTGAAGATATCGAAGTCCGTCTTCCCCGCGAGCGCGCCCTCAGGCAGTCCGGCGAAGTCGTGCGCCGCGCGGTTGACCCGGACGAAGGACAGGTCGTCTGCGCGCTTCACGAACACCATGCTCGGGATCGAGTCGAGGAGCAGTTCCAGGAACGGGTCGCCAGTTCCGATAGGTCCCCGAGGGGGTTCAGGAGGTACGGGTTCGCTCACGGTGATCTGCCCTTCCCAGGAGCCAGTGCGGCGGTGTCAGGCCCGCCGCGACGGCGCTTCGGACCGCACAAGGCCCGCTTCGATTGCGTAACGGACGAGGTCCGCACGGTTCTTGGCGCCAATCTTCGCCATGATGCGGCTGTTGTGTCCTTCAACCGTCTTTACGCTAATGACGAGCATTTCCGCGATCACGCGCATGGTGTGGCCCTCGGCAATTAGTTGCAGGACCTCACGTTCCCGGTCAGTCAGTCCGGAGGGCGCCTGTGAATTGTTCTTCGCCGCGAAAGTCACCTCGGCGACATCCATGTGCGCGGCAAGCTCGCTCGAAACGTAGATATTGCCTGTTGAGATGAGCCGGAGCGCCAGCCCCAGTTCTTCGATGTCCGAACGCTTGATGATGAAGCCACAGGCGCCTGCAGCGAGTGCTTCCCCCACAACTGCCGTATCGCCGTACGCGCTGAGTATCACGATCTTCGTTGCGGGAAAACGGGCATGAATCTGACGGGTAGCCTCGATGCCGTTCATGCGGGGCATTCCGACATCCATGATGACGACATCCGGGTGCCACTGTTCGGTGGCTTCGATGGCCTCGTGTCCGTCAGCGGCTTCGGCGACAACTTCCACATCGGGACGAGAGTCAAGCAGTGTCGCCAGGGCATGGCGGAGGAGCACATGATCGTCCGCAAGGATTACCCGGAGTGGTGGCCCCTTCGAAATGCCGTGACGAGAGTCCAAGGGCATGAGCAACCGCCCCCAGTAGTTATGAACACCATAGTTCCCGACGGGTGGCATTGCAATGAGTGGGCAACCTCATTCGCCACCCGCAAGGCTTGCCAATGCCGGTTTCCACTCGTCAGGCGGCGCCGGCGAGCGCCGGGTTGGTGCGGAGGCGGGTGTACGCGCGGTGCATCAGCTGCGACACCCGCGTCTCCGAGATGTCCAGTGCACGCGCAACATCCTTGAGTGTGAGTCCCTCAACGTAATAGAGGGAGAGGATCAGCCGTTCGCGGTCGGGCAGAGTCGCGACCGCCGCCCCAAGGCTGCTCACCATGTCCTGGTGTTCGAGCCTGGCCGAGACGTTCTCGGTCTCGTCCGCAATGCGTTCCTCCCAGCCGTGTTCTTCGGAAGAAGGGTGTTCGAAGGGGACAAGTGTCATGTTCGCGGCCGCCCGTGCCCGCCAGTACCGGTCCGGCTCGATCCCGGAAGCCTGCTGCACCTCGCAGGCGGTTGGTTCGCGACCAAGCTCCAGGGCCAGCGTGTTGAATGTCGTGTCGATGAGCTTGGCCATCGTCCGCGTAGGGCGCCCGATAGGGTCCAGCGACCGGAGTGCATCGAGGACGGCTCCGCGGATGCGGGTGATGGCGAAGCTGCTGAACTGAACACCCTGGCCGCCATCGAAACGGTCCACCGCCTGGATGAGGCCCAGGGTGCCGTGTCCCACGAGGTCATCAAAGTCGAGGCCCGCGGGCGGGTTCGCGATGTGCATCTTGCGGACGACATAGCGGACGAGCGGAAGATGCTCTTCGATCAACCTGTCGCGTTCTTCGGACGACAGCAGTGATTTTGCGTTTTGCATTGGTTGCTCCTTGACCGTGAAGCCCCCCGCCATGCGAGTGGCTGGCTGGTAACAACTCTGGGACTGCCCGGTTCCCGCGGGTACGCGGGGTTGTTACCCAACCCCGGGTGGAATTCCTCCCCTAACCGACGCGGTAAAACCCCTGAACCACTCTCGGGGAACACCCGCGGCCGACCCGGGTGATCCACCTAGGCCGTATAGGGAAAGAGCCTGGCAAGGGGGCGCCTGCCTGCGTTGCCAGGCGGGGGCCGCCGGAGGCTGCCGTGCACGTGGACGAACGAAGAGGCCAGTCCCCGAATCGCAACCGCGGCAGGGCAGTTCGGGTAACGCTCTACAACCGGGACGCCGGCCTGCATCGCCTGCAAAAGACGCTTGTCTTCCGCAACGGACCATACGACGGAGACGCCGAGCTCGCGCTCGACTTCCGGCCGGGACAGTCCTCCGCGCATGCCAGCGCGGTTCTGGAGTAACTGGGGCACAGGGGCGCCCAGCCCCCCGCGTTGCCGCAACCACCGGATGGCGCGGGCTGCATCGCGCACGCTGTTCAGTTCGGTCGTGGTGACCAGGATCTGCGTGGTTGCGGCATCGGCCGCCGCCGTTGACAGGTCGGTGAAGGCTCCGCCGGTATCGATGACCACGAAGTCGAACGACTGGCGAAGCCGTGCGACAACCGCCGCCAGGTCGTCGCCGGTCACCAGCGCTCCGTCGAGTGCCCTGGCGCGAGCCGGGAGCACCGAAACGTTGAACGAGGGCGTCAAGAATTCCCGGATGTCCCGGGGCTCCGGCGAAGACAGGTCCGCAACCGCATCCGCGAGCGAACTCTGCACGGGCAGGTCCATGGAGAGCGCCACGTCGCCGAAGAGCGGGTCGCCGTCCACCAGGGCTACGGCCCCCTGGGACGCTCGTTCGAGGGCGATCGCGAGGTTCGTCGCGATGGTGGTCTTGCCGACGCCGCCCTTGGCCCCGAGTACGGTGATTACCTGGCCGCCCTCAATGGCCGCGAGACGTTCGCCGTGCTGCAGCCGCTCGTAGTGGCGCCGGGCCGAGCCAATCGCGAGTGCAAACGCCGCCTGCGGATCCCGGGTATCGAGGCAAACCGCAGCTCCCGCCGCGATGGCGTGTTCGAAAGCGTCTCTGGCGGACGTGTCGATGACACCGACGATAACCGAGTCCGGGAGAGCGTCGTGAATGCGCCTGATGAGGTCGAGGGGGCGGGCGACGGGGTCAGATATGCCTATGAGGATCAGGGCGGGCCGCACAGTGAACGCGGCCTGGAGCGCATCGAGCCCATAGCCGGTGGTCTCCGCGACGGTGATACCGGCCCGTTCGAGTTCCGCCAACGCCGCCTGCGGCATTTCGCCGCGCGGGTCGATCAGGAGGGCGGTACGGGCGCGCATGCGGGCACTCCTCTCAGGCGGGAGGTCTGGTGTGCGACAGGAGGCAGGCGGGTCAGGCGGCGGACTCCTCGACGAGCTCTGCCGCTGACGTGGCCTGGAGCCGGTACCCGAACGAACGGGAGTTGAGGATTTCAACTGACTGGCTGGAGCAGTCGGCAAGCTTTCGGCGGATCCGGCGGATGTACACCTTGACAGCCTGCTGAGCCTCGACATCGGTGTAGGTGTACTCGTGGATGGCCGACATGATCTTGCCCGGACTCTGCACCTTCCCGGGCCGGGACGCGAGATGCCTCAGGATCTGGAACTCCGTGCGCGTGAGCGGCACGAGCTCGCCGTCATGACGGGCCTCGCAGGTGTCCCGATCAATAGTCAGCGCGCCGACACGCAGCTGCTGTGGTTCAGCAGGCGGAAGGTTGGGCTGGTGGGGTGAGTGCACGCGCCGGAGCAGTGAAGTCAGCGTCGCGCGCACAATGGCAGCGTCATCGCGATCGCTGAGCGTGGCATCGGCGCCGAGCTCCAGGGCGGCAATAGTTCCGGCTGCCGATCCCCCGGTATCGACCACCAGCAGGCGGCCGGCGCGGCTCGCGGCTATGGTCCGAATCATTTCGCCGCCCTCCGGCTGCGTCGGGTCGCAGACCAGGATGGCCAACTCGGGCCGGAGCGCGGCGACGATGCGGTGCGCTTCGCCGTCAAAGAACCGGTCGATGGCCGTCACTCCCAGTCCGGCCAGTACGGGCAGAAGCTGCGTGGAACGGTCACCGGGACTCGAAAGCACCACCGCCACGCACCGCTCCCGGGGCAGCTGCGCGCCAAACTCCGGCCGGTAGGCGGCCAGGCCAATGTGCCCGTTGGTCCCGTGGATAACTCGCATTGGAGTCGAAGTAGTCATCAAATCCCTCGGACGAAAGTTTCGAACCAGTTGCGGTTCACCGTGTCGTCACTCTGGGAGTCGGTAGGGGCTGGCCCGACTGCCACGGAGGAAAGGCACCGTTGCCGGAGGGGGAAAACCCTCGGATCTCACGTGTCTCCGGGTGGCGGCGGCACTGAAGTCCGATCCGAGGCTGCCGACTACAAGACCAGAGGATTGGCGCGATTGCGTCTGGCCGGCACCGGCCCGGGCCTTCCGTCTATCGAGGCAACCGGTACTCGATCGGTTCAACGCTGGAAAGAGGCAAGAATGAATCCTGCATCACGAACGGGTGGTTCCCCGGCGAAACTGCCGCGAGCCCTGGCCCAGGCGGCTCTTGAGGCCGCCGGCAGTGTCGTCTTCGTAACCGATGCCTCTGGCGCCATCATCTGGGCAAACGCGGCGTTTGGGCGCGTCACCGGTTGGTCACCGGAGGAAGCCATCGGCCAGAACCCGCGCATCCTCCAGTCGGGGCTGCACGACGAGCACTACTACGCCCGGCTCTGGAGCGAGATTCGCTCCGGGCGCAGTTTCACCTCCCGGGTGGTGAACCGGACCCGGAATGGGGACCTCTACGTGGTGGCCCAGACCGTCACACCGCTCCCGGTAGGCAATCCGAGTCCGACCCATTACGTAGCGTTCCAGGAAGACGTGAGCGCGGAGGTGGACCACGCACGGGAGCTGGAGTACCTGGCATTCACTGACCCACTGACAGGGCTCGGCAACCGCCGGGCGCTGCTGGAGCGGCTGGACGAGGCCTGGCGCCAGCGCGAACACGTCGCCCTGCTGCTCATGGATATGGACGACTTCAAGGGGATCAACGACCGTTTTGGCCACGCGCAGGGCGACCAGGCGCTTCGGAATATGGGGGACGTGTTGCGCGAAGCGGTGGGGGGCCCCGCGGCCTTCCGGCTTGGTGGCGACGAGTTCGTACTCGTGATGATCGGAGACGCGGGCTCAGAGGGCGGCGAGGCCGAAGACTGCGCCTGGCGCATCCGCGCGGATGTCAGCTCGCGGGGAGTCGAGTTTCTTGGCCATCCCCTCTCGGTCAGTGTTGGCATCGCACTGGCGCCGCGGGATGGCCGGGATTCGAGCGCGCTCCTTCGTTGCGCGGACCTTGCCCTCGGGTCGGCCAAGCTCGCGCGCTCGGGGGTCATGGCCTACAGCCCCGCAATGGGGCGCGCCGCGATGCGGGAACTTGCACTCCGGCAAGACCTGGAGATGGCGATATCCAGGGGACAGATCTCGCTGGCCCATCAGCCCGTTCGAGCCCTCACCACCGGGCGCATCGTGTCCGTGCAGGCCGTGGGGTGCTGGCACCACCCGAGACACGGGGCCGTCCCGCAAGAAGAGTTTCTGCCGCTTGCCGAGCAGACCGGACAGATGGTGGCCATTGGCGAATGGGTGCTGAGGGAGGCCATTCGCCTCCACGTCCGGAACCACAGTGGGTCCGGGGTCCGGCTGGCGGTTCCCGTCGCGGCGGACCAGCTCCACGACCCGCTCTTTCCGGCCCGCCTTGGCCGGCTCCTCCTGACCGAGGGCATGAACGGTGATCTGCTGGACATCGAGATCTCCGATTCCCGCCGGCTCGAGGAACGGGGCGCCGGGGAGGTGCTCGGCGCGATTCGCCGCCTCGGTGTCGGAGTGGTTGTGGACGACTTTGCGTCTGGCGTCGGACAGCTTGGCCAGCTCGCGGACTTCCCGGTGACGGCCCTGAAGCTCAATCGAAGCGTTGTCCGCGAGAAGCTTCGCTCTCGCCACTACCGCGGACTACTCAGAGGGGTCATCCGGCTGGTTCACGACGCTGGAATCCGAGTCATCGGCGAAGGCGTCGAGTCACCGGAGGATGTCGAGATGCTCTGCAGCATCGGTTGCGACGAGGGCCAGGGCAGCTACCTGGGCCAGCCCTGTGCGGATCTGGCCGTCGAGGTGGCAGCGGGCTGAGTTCAGGCCATCGGCAACGGGGTGGCAAATGAGGCGCCTGCTTCCCGTGCTGGCAGAAATCGGCACAGTTCGTGAGAGGCGGTCGTCAAACGGTCGCCCGCATTTTGGGCTCTTGTGGTCGGCCCACCCGTGCCGCTTATCGCTCCGTGTCGCAAAGCCAACTCGTCGCTACATGACGCGGGCGACCGGAAGCGTGCTCAGAATTAGAGGTAAGGAATGAGATCCCGCTGTGACAACAGGTGAGGCCAGCTCGGTCTTCGCGGCCCACGAACGATGGTTCGTGGGCCGCAGGGACCGAGCCACCCCCTTGTTACCGCCATACGATTCACACCGGTGCCGGCCTTTTCGACCTTCGAGTACGTGGACTGTGCAGGACTCTCCCGGATTGGTGGCCATCGCCACACTTAAAGGGAATAGATGAACCCCTGGCGCGCACGACAGACCTCCGTCCCGTCCCGAAGCAACCAGCCATCGACCGTGCCATGATGCCGGCCCTTTCTCTCAAAAGAGTCGATGAACTTTCCTGCGGCAACATATCCAGGCCCGGCATCGGCGCGACTCATATGCTGTACCTGACTGAAGACGTGAACACCCGGGGTGGTTGGTTCGAACTGCTCGTAGATGAGAAAGATCTCGAAGCCAGCGACCATGGCAGGGTGCAGCCGCGGATGATCGCCGGTGAAACGCGCGTCCGCGGAATGCTGCTTTTCAAGGGCGTAGTTCCTGGCGTCCTCAACATCCATTGCCATCCGGACGGGGAGCAAGTCCTCCCCAACGGGAGGCGCGTCGGGCGACAAGGCCCTGGGCTTTATCGAGGCGGGCATGGCCGGCATCAACGACGAAGGCACAGCCAGGTCGCCGAACCACGGCGCGATGCCGAGCCCGGCACGGCCTGCAATCCGCACCCCGCCGTCCTCACCCTCCACGGTCATCGCGAAACCAGGCTGGCCGTCCTCGGCCAGCCGAATCGCGAGGACTTCCCCAGGGTACACCGGCCGCTTGAAGTTGAATTCCGTCCATCCGTGGTCGAGCCAATCCTCACCAAGGAAGTCTGTTACGACCTCCGCAGCCCAGCCATAGACGGTGATACCACCCACCAATGCACTCTCAAATCCATACTTACGTGCAATTTCTGTCGAGTGAATAGGGTTGCGAATATCTGGCGAATCTTCATTCGAGAGATATGCAGTAATGATTCGTTCTACCGCGTACATAGCATTTCACCTTTCTGGTTCCTCATGGTCCTGGAGGACTAGCTTGACCGTGGATCCATAGCGTCCTGGAGCGTGTCTCCCAGGTAGTTCAGTGAGAGCACAAGGATAAAGATGGCAGCTCCAGGGAATAAAGTCATATACATGTTGGTATGTATGTAGCGTGCTGCATCATTGAGCATCCCACCCCATGTTGGTGTAGGCGGTTGAACGCCGGCCCCAAGAAAGCTCAGGCTTGCCTCAGCCAAGATTGCATATGACATGCCGAGCGTTGCTGCAACAACTATTGGAGCCAGTACATTTGGAAGCATGTGCCGAACCATAATGCGCCAAGGACTTGCTCCCATTGCACGAGCTGCCAGGACGAAATCAGTCTCCTTCACGGACAGGATCTGTGCCCTCATCAGCCGCGCGTACAACGGCACGCTCACGATAGTGATTGCAAATATCACTGAGCGTAACGTCGCCCCAAACGCAGTTACAAACGCCAGGGCAAGGATGATTGCCGGGAAAGCTACGACAGAGTCGATGATGCGCATGATCGCTTCATCGATAAGGCCCCCGACATACCCCGCGATGATGCCGAGACTCACTCCCAGCAGAGCCGACAGGGCGACAGCGGAGACCGCTGCGGTTAGCGATACTCGAGTCCCGTGAATCACTCTGCTCAGGACATCGCGGCCCAGTGCATCCGTCCCGAAGGGGTGGTCCCAGGAAGGTGCTGCCAGGCGGTCACGAACGTCTTGCACCAACGGGTCTTGTGGCGCAATAGCATCGGCGCCCAGCGCCAACACGACTGTCCCCAGGACACACAGGAGACTCACGAGTGAAACCGGCGACCTTAGAAAGTGCCGCGCCCACCGCTTCCTGGCCTTGCTCTTGGTGCCGCCAGGAGGTGTGGCCCAGCCGTCTGCGACCGCGTTTTCAGTCATCGGAGGCGAATCCGTGGGTCGAGGTAGGCATAGGTGAGATCCGTCACTAGATTGATTGCGACGACGAAGACGGTGATGACCAGAACCACCCCCTGCACTACGGGGTAGTCACGAGCATTCATGGCGTCAATGATGAGCCGCCCCATGCCAGGGATATTGAAGACCCGCTCGATAACGACGCTGCCGCCGAGCAAGTGCGCTGTCGCAAGGCCAATCACGGTGACTGTCGGCAGCATGGCATTTCTGACGCCGTGCCGCACGACCACCGCCCGCGCCCGCACTCCCTTTGCCCGTGCCGTGCGAATGTAGTCCTGCCGCATGACGTCGATGAGCGCGGCCCTGAGCTGCCGCAATATCATCGCCGTCGTGCCACCGAGTGCAGCCGTCAGCGCAGGTAGAAACGATGAGCGAAGAGCCTCCAGTGGATCAGTTGTCAATCGCGTGAAGCCCGTCACCGGGAACCACGAAAGCTTCACGGAAAACAGGATGAGCAGGAGCAATCCGAGCCAGAACGCGGGCATGGCCACTCCAGCCAGTGCGAAGCCGCTGAGCAGGCGATCCCAGACGGAGTTGTGCTTCACAGCGGCGATTACTCCAAGCGGCGCAGCGAGCACCACGGAGAGGAGAAGCGCGAAGCCCGAAATCTGCAGGGTAACCGGGATGCGTTCCTTCAGAATGGTCGTGACCGACCGCCGTTGCTGGATGGAGTCCCCGAGGTCTCCGGTTATCAGCGCTCGCACCCAGGAGAGGTACTGGACGGGTAGCGGCTGATCGAGGCCGTACTCCTTCCGGAGGGCGGCCTCCTGCTCAGCGTTGAGAGACGAGCCGTCCATCCCGTACCGTGCGGTGATAGGGTCCCCCGGTACAAATGACATCAAGAGGAACAGCATGATGGTAACCATCAGCACTACTCCCACCATGCCAACAGCACGTCTCATTAAGAACGTCAGCACGATGCTACCCTTTCAGGTATACCTCTGCGAGGCGAGGCTTGCCTTCGCCACCGAAAAGGGATGAAGTTGCCCCAATACTCTGGTTTTGCCCAAGGTATGTATTGCCATAGTACATGCACACTGCCATGGCATATTCATTAATGATCTTATCTTGGGCTGTCCGGTACAAGGCAGTCCTCTTCGTCAAGTCGTATTCCTGATTTGCCTCGGTCAACAACTTGTCGACATCTGGCTCAAGTTCAAACGTCGCTGGATTTTGACTCCAGGCAAACCCGCCTTTCGATATAAACTCTTCACCCAGACTGCCATGAGGATCGGCCCGAATGCTGAAACCAGAGAAGGCAGCATCGTGCGTGCCCTTTTTGTATTCGGCATACACGGCGCCTGTCTGGACGAACTCCGCATCCATCGTGATACCAATTTCGCGCAGCGATTGTTGAACGAGCTCTACCTGTCGCTTGTAAATTTCAGCGCCTGCGTATGTCAGTACCTTGATGGTTGTACCTGAACCAAACCCTGCGGCCTCGAACAGCTGCTTGGCCTTCTTGGGGTCAAATGACGGGGCGGGTAGCTTGGGGTCGAAGGCCCATTGTGCCGGAGTCAGGGGTCCGAGGGCGGGCTGCGAACGCCCATCGGTGATGGCGAGCACCATCGATTCCCTATCGACCGCATACGACAGTGCCTGCCGGGCGCGGGGATCCTTGAAAACCGGACTGTTCCGATTCATGAAGATCTGCAACGTGCTGGCCCCGACAAATGTGTTGACAGACAGGTCCTTCGCGCTTTCGACGATCTTCAAGTCCTCCTCGGACACGGGCCCAATCTGTATCTCGGAAGCCTGGAGGGCAGCCAGACTCACCGCCGCCTCGGGAATGAACTTGAGTTCAAGATTGTCGAGATGGGGCAATTTCTGGCCGTCGCGGGTACGCCAGTAGTTCGGGTTGCGCTTGAGCTTCAGGTTTGAGTTTCGTACCCAGTTCTCGAACTGGAAGGCGCCTGAACCACCCGTTGGGGCCACGGCGTAGTCCTTGAGTCCTTTCGACTCAAGGCTCGCCCTGGACACGATCATCCCGCCACGATCCCCGAGCGCCAGGAGCAAGGAAGCCGAGGGCTTGGTCAACTTGAGCACGACCGTCTTTGCGTCGGGGGTCTCAATGCTCCCGATGGGCGAAATCTGGCCCCGGGAAACCGAAGCTGTCGCTGGATCAAGAATGAGTTCGAGGTTGTACTTCACGACCTCGGCCGTCAGGTCCGTGCCGTCATGGAACTTGACGCCGTCGCGGAGGGTGAGCGCTATCTCGGTCGGGCTGACGACTTCCCACTGCTTCGCCAGGGAAAGGTCTTCGCGCGGGACGGACTTTTCATCGTATGCGATGAGATTGTCGTGGATGAGCCACAGTGTCTGATGTTCGCCACCGCTGATTCCCGTGTGGGGGTTCAGGTCGGCCGGCTCCGAAACTACAGCGGCAATCGAACCGCCGGTGCGAATAGAGGGACCTTTCGTCGGCGTATCGGCCCCTGGAGTCTGGGCGGTAGGCGACTGGCCCGGTGTGGTCTCCTGCGTCGGCTCGACATCGTCGTCGTCATCTCCGCAACCGATGATTGCGGCTGTCGCCAGTCCGACTGCGCCGACGGAGGCACTCCCGAGCACCTTCCGTCGCGTGAGCCTCGATGGGCTTGTCCTGTCTGATGTTCGTTCCATTAGTTATTCCCTCCGGTTTGACTTTGACCGTTATCCCCGATGGATTTGTCGAGTGCCTGCAGAATGCGAGCGGTGTCTTCGCCCACTCGGGGCGCTGGGCTGGTGAGCCGCTCGCTCCAGTGATCAAAATGCCAGGGTGGGCCCTCGTAAGGGAACGGACCGACGCCTGGTGCATCCACGTCGATGAAGAACCCAAGGTGGTTCAGTTGCGGGTCGGCCAGAAGGTCGGGAGCAGTCTGAACGGGGGCGGCCCCAATCCCGGCCATCTGCAGCGTTGTGGCAAGCTCTAGCTTCCCGAAGGCAGCAGTTCGGGCGCTCAACTCAGCTCGAATCCTGTCCCGTCCAGCAGGACCTCGAGACAAGGCGGCCCACTCCCCGCCAAGTGTGGGGCCGCCGAGGACATCTCCAATGGCCCGCACTTCAAGCTCGGAGTAGAGGGAGATTGCGATCCACTCGTCAAAGCCTCGTGAGGGGAACATGCCAGAGAGGAGCGCGCAGGGAAGCTGGTTCCCATGCGGGCCTGTTTCGGCATCGCGGCTCCAGTCGGGAACAATCTGGAACTCCTCACCCGCGAAGCTCGCCATGGCTTCAACCTGCGAGAGGTCCACGAACGCGCCTTCTCCGGTACGGCGAGTATTCCAGAGAGCGCCCATCAGCCCCACGATGGCGTTGAGCCCGCCGACGAAATCGGCAAGGGACATGGGATTGGGTACCAGCGTGCCGTCCTCATACCCAACCATCGAGAGAAAGCCGGAGGCAGCCTCTGTGGTGGGAGCGAACGCGGGGAACATGCTGCGAGGCCCTGAAGATCCGAATCCCGGCATTGCCACGTAAACCAGCGCCGGATTGCGCACCTTCAGCTCTTCATAGCTCAATCCAAGGCTGGGCATGACTTTTGGCGTGAAGTTCTCGACCAGGCAATCAGCGGTTTCCACCAGCCGGAGAAAGCGCTCCCGCTCATCCGGAGATGCGAGGTCCAGCGCGATGCTGGACTTGTTGCGATTCAACTGCCCGTGGGCTCCTCCCGTGTTCCACGGTTCGTCGCCTGGATCGCCGTTTGGGTACATCGCCTGGAGACGGGCTGCGAGGTCCAGCTGCGTGAGGTATTGGCGCTCGACGCGAGTGTCCACTTTGATGACCTCGGCACCGAGGTCACCGAGAATTCTGGTACCGTAGGGACCGGCAAGTGCGATGGTGAGATCGAGCACCCGAAGACCGGTCAACGGTGCGCGTGGGCCGTTCGTATCAGTCATGACTCCGCCCTCCTGCCGGCCGAGTTCCGTTGAGGAGAAACGGCAGTGGCAGTCCCTCGGCGCCGGGCTGGAAGCCCCGGTGCGCGAACTGGGGGTCGTCCAGTGCCTGACGGGGCGTATTCACCACGGCGGCAGGCACACCCACTTCGCACAGTTTCTCGAAGGCTCCCGCGGCGGTTTCGTTGGCGAACCAGGGACCCAGCTCCCGGTCGAGGACGGAGGCGTACAGCCTGCGCCCCAGTACCGTGTTGAAGACAGGCTGCTCGAGGAGGTCCGGGCGGTCGCACACCAGGGCAAGCCCGGACCATTGGTTTGGCTTCACGGGAGCCAGCAGGATCTCGCCGTCGCTGCATGCCATGTACAGCGCGGTGGGCAACATGAACTGGGCGCGTTTCCTCACTTCCGCTAACCGTGTGAAAGCGAGGTAGGTGTACTGGTGGAGCGTGCTCGCCGCCTCGATGGACGTGACCAGGACGTGGCGTTCCCTGTCGCCCGCGCCGAGGAGCATGGTCATCGCAGTGATGAAGGCAAAGGATCCCGTCACGTAGTGGACCGCAAACCCCGGGAGAGCAAGTGGCTCTCGATTGGGACTGCCAATCAGAGCGGCGATTCCGGAGTGTGCCTGAAGAAGTAAGCCATCCGACTTCCACTCACCAAACGGGCCATCCCATCCGTAATCGGCGACTGAGACAATGCGTGCCTCCTGGGACTCCGATGATGCCAGGAGCTGCGATGCAAACGCCTGGCCGCGGTCATGAATGATCACCTGGCTTCGACTCAGGACAGGCGCGAGACCGACGATAGATTCAGGTGACACCGGAATGGCAAGGCGTTCCTTGCCGGCGTGGAGATATCCAGCGAGCCGCCGCTGGAGGTCTTCTGGGCCGTGACGAGCTTCCACCGGAACATCGACATCACCTTCGCCAGGCACGCGCGAGACGCGCGCTCCGAGCTGAGCGAACAGTCTCGCGCAGAAACCGCCCGCAACACTCAGACTCAGATCCAGAACGCCAATCCCATCAAGGGGCCGCGACCAATCGTTCACCTGCGATAGCTCCCGGCATCTTGCCTACAAAGCGCCGACCTCGTGTTCGGCAGATGGACAGGATGCTAGGGACGAGTGAGCCGACCCTCAATAGGCTGTTTCGAATGCAGCAATAACCGCAAGGAATAGTTGGGCTCTACCGTGTGTTCAAGAATGCTGCCAGGCCGAGTCAGAGACCGAACAGCCGCTCCCGATTCACTGCGGCGAAGGCCGTGGCCATTACGGAGACGGCAGTCTGCACCGCCCGATTGGAGCCAACACGATTGCTAGCGTAGATGTTCCTCACGAGCCGGAATCCGGGAACGTTGAGCTTGACGAGCTGAGCAGCGGCCAGGTCGCGGGCGACAACGATGTGGGAGACAACTCCGATGCTGGGCGTGGCCAACAAGCGGGCGCGTACCTCGGCCTGAGACCCCATCTCGACCGGGTCCTTCAATGTTGCTCCTCGTCCGGCGAACCACGCATCGATCAAGGTCCGGCTCTCGGTCGGCCCGGAGAGGAGAAGAAGAGGTTCGTTGGCCAGCTGCCTGGCCTCGACGCTCCGTGAGCCAGCGAGGCTGTGTCGGGGATTCGCAACGGGCACGAGCTCATCCTCGACAACCGGACGGCACTCCAGGCGATCATCACTGTATGGGGCCGTGTGGAGCGCGATGTCCGCGGCGCCATCGCAGACCACCTGCGTCAGCGATGTCTGGTCCATGATGGTTAGGGTCGAAATCCGCCAGTCCGGGTTGTGGGAGCTCAAAGTCTCGGCGAGGAAGGGGACGTAGTGGTAGAGGAGGGTCGGGCCGCTGGCAACGATGATCGTATTCTCACGGCGTTCTGTTCGGGAGAGGATTTCGGTGTTTAGCACCTGAAGCGAGCCGATGGTGTCTCGAGCCCAGTGCAGGACATCCTGTCCAGATTCTGTGAGTCTGAACTCCCTGCCCCTCCAATACTTCAACTCCGCATTGAAGTACTTCTCCAACTGCTGAAGTTGCTTTGAAACCGCCGGCTGAGAGAGCGCCAGGCGGTCGGCGGCCTCGGTCAGGCTCCCCGTCTCGACGACTGCGATGAACGTCTTCAGCCATTCTATCTGCATGGTCCGGCTCCAGACGGGATTCTCGGGGAAGATAACATATCAGAGGCGTGTTGCCCGCCCGGCCCGGGAGGATACCCGACCGCTCAGATCGTTGAGATAGACGGCAGA
>CAUJEQ010000261.1 GCA_963169135.1 Chloroflexota bacterium | reverse complement strand
ATCGTCGGCTACAGCTATGACGCGCTGCACCACGCGGCGGTCGCGCTCGCGATGGCGGCGGGCAAAGAAGTGCCGATCTCGGCAGATACGTTCGTCTACCACAACCGCGTGCTCGACATCCCGGCGCGCACGACCGAGTGGCACACGGTACCCGGCCACACTGCCTGTGACCTTGACGGCTACACCGTCGCCGACCGCTTCACCACCTGCGGCGAGGAGGGCGAAGAGTACATCGACTACACGGAATTCGAGTATGACCGGGCAGCGACCTTTACGGGCTGCGTGATGCACTTCCACACCGACACACTTGTGTACGAAGTCGAACCCATCATGACTGCCGTGTTCGCCGACGAAGGTAAGGCCGCCAACAATATCGCCGGTGTTGCCCTCCACGGCGACGACGCCCGACGGGTGAACCTCTGGATCCATGACCAGGGGATTCTGGTCACGGACTGGGACGCACTCGGCGAGAACACCTGCGCCGAGATGGTTCTGACGCCATGAAAACCAGGATCGCAGCACTGGCTGCAGCCATCGGTCTGATCGCAGGTGTTGCGACCCTGGGCCTGGCGTCGGTCAGCTCCTCCGCTTCGGCGGAGGAGCCCGGGCTCCCCGGCATGTGCGAAGGCCGGAGCGACGCCAACGGCGTCCTGATCGCACACGGCAACGGGAAGCCTTCCGAGGTCCCCAAGTACATCCTGAACCTCTACACCGATGCGACGGGCAAGCCCTTTGGCACGCTGGTGCTCGGCCAGGGGGAGGACCGCCTCCAGGTCGATGAGTGGTGCCGGCTCTGGATGCACCAGCCGGGCGACACGCCCGAGGGCGGCGGCCAGTGCGAGGGCGACGACGACGG
The DNA here is from genome assembly GCA_963169135.1 of Chloroflexota bacterium. GTDB lineage: Bacteria > Chloroflexota > Dehalococcoidia > Tepidiformales > Tepidiformaceae > Amarobacter. The sequence goes on along the minus strand of CAUJEQ010000261.1, from coordinate 13,188 downwards.
CCACGACCCCGACGCCGAGGGCGCCATCACCGGGCACGCGGTCGGCATCGGCTGGCAAAACGGCCAGCAGGTGCTCGTCCGCACCGATGTCCGGAGCAACGAGGAAGAGGGCAAGTTCTTCCGCGTCCGCTACCGGGCGATGGAGCAGCACCACGATGGCGAAGACGGCCACCTGGACGCTGCCGCCCACGAGGAAGAGGAAGACTGCGAAGGCGGCGGCTGGACCAGGGTCCCGGACGAACACGGCTGGGCCCCGCTGAAGCAGCTCATGGTCCGCTGAACGCCGTCCGATTCCGGCCCACAACACCTCCGGGACCCCGAAAGGGGTCCCGGTCTGTTTGCCTGGCGTTGCGGCCACTGGGAGGCGGCGCCCGGGGACGGTACCCGGCCGGCCGACCGATCGCGCATAATGGCCGCATCACGGAGGTGCACCTTGTCCACCACCATCCTCGACCCGACCGACGAGCGCGTCCCGGTCCGCAGGCAACTCACCGCCCGGCCGGAAGAAGTCACCGGCACGGCCGGGCTGCTGAACATTTCCAAGCCGCGGGGAGATGTGCTCATCGCGCGGCTCGAAGAGCGGCTGCGCGAACGCCTGCCGCGGGTGGAGTTCCGGCACTACAGCAAGCCGACCTTCACGAAGCCCGCGCCCGAAGACCTGCGCCGCAAGATCGCCCAGGAGTGTGCCTTCGTCATCGAAGCGCTCGCTGACTGAGGATCCTGCACAACGTGCAGTGTGCACGACACGACCTGGTTCGAAATCAACGGCAAGCCCGCCGTCTTTATCGCCTCGACCGAGTTTCGCGACGCCGCCGAAGTGCAGGCGAACGCGCTCGGCCTGCCGGAGGTTCGGCGCATCTTCGTCCCGCACCCCATCCAGGATGCGACCGACGACGAGATGCGGGCGAAGGCTGACGCAATCGTCGACGCGGTGATCGAGGCGCTGGTCGATTAATCCGGGCCGGCTTCCGGCGGCGCGGTCCCTTCGAGGTGGTCCACCACGAGCTTCTCGTGGGTGAGCCGCCGGAAGGCGAGCAGGATCGGTTCGAAGAGGGTGAGGCCGAGTACGGCGCGTTCGAGCACCTGTTCGGGGTCCACCGAGAAGATGCCCGGTGTGGCGGCGACTTCCGCGCGGACCACATCCTCCGCGGCGCGCGCGTAGGGGACCAGGGCCTCCACCGGGAGCCCCGGGAACAACATCTCCCGGACAGCCTCGAACGAGACCACCAGCTGCTGCCGCGCGAGCGACTCCTCCCGCGCTGGCAGGCCGAGGGTTGCCAGCAGCCGGTCGACTTCGGCGGCGGCGGCCTCCTGGGCCGGTGTGAAGGCGGCGGGGCGCTCGCCGAGCGAGTCAACCGTCACGCCCATCACATCGTAGAGTTCCTCGCCGCGGTCGAGCGCGCCCGTGATTGCCGCGATCTGGGCGATGCTCAGGTGGGCCACCTCGCGCAGCGCCCGAACCAGCCGCGCCCGGCGCACGTGCGACTCGCCGTAGTCAGCCTGGTTCGGGGCAGTCAGCGTCCCCGGCCGGAGCAGCCCTTCGCGCAGGTAGAACTTGAGGGTCGCGATCGAGACACCCGTCTGGTCACTCAGCTCGGAAATCTTCACGGTGCCTCCGGTGGAGAAGGTATTGACAAGGATAGTGCTACTATCGGATAGTGTCACTGTCCAATATCCAAGGAGGACACGACCTATGTTCGACACCACAGCCCGCGACTACGCTGACTACCGCCGCCGCGAGGCGAGCCGGCCCAACCTGGCGGCCCGCTATCGCGAGCAATGGGAGCAGGCGCGCGCACTGGAGCGACTGGAACGCCGGGCAGCGGTCGAGCGGGCCCGCCTCGGGCTCGGTTCGAAACCGGCTATTCTGCGGCCGTGACTCCCGCTCTCTCCGCCCGCGGCGTCCGCAAGCGCTATGGCGACCTGGAAGCCCTGCGTGGCGTCGACCTGGAGATCGAGCCCGGCGAGGTGTTCGCCCTGCTCGGCCCGAACGGCGCCGGGAAGACGACGTTCGTCGAGATCCTCGAAGGGTTCCGCGCGCGCTCCGGCGGCGAGGCCACTGTCCTGGGCGTGGACCCTGAGCGCGGCGACCTGGTCTGGCGTTCGCAGCTGGGCATCGTCCTCCAATCGGCCGGCTTCTTCGAACAACTCACGCCGGATGAAGCCGTCGCGCACTTCGCCACGTTTTACCCGAACCCCCTCGACCCTCGCCGGGTGGTCGACATGGTGGGGCTGGCGGACAAGCGCTCCAGCCGCTGCAAGGACCTCTCCGGGGGGCAGAAGCGCCGGGTAGACCTCGCCATGGGCATCGTCGGGGACCCGGAGCTGATCTTCCTCGATGAGCCGACGACCGGGCTGGACCCGCAGGGCCGCCGCCAGATGTGGGAGGTTGTCCGCGAGTTCACGCGGCTTGGCAAGACCATCGTGCTCACCACGCATTACCTGGATGAAGCCGAACAACTGGCCGACCGCGTGGGTGTGATCATCGCGGGCCAGCTCGTCGAAGTCGGCACTCCGCGGGGGATCGGCGGCCGGGAGCGGGCGCTCGCGCGGGTGACCTTCGCGCTGACGGGGAACCTGGCGGGCAGGCCGCTCCCGGAGACCGGCGCGGACACCGCCACGCGGGACGGTCGCGTCACCATCACGACAGCGACGCCTACGGCAGTCGTAGCGGTGCTGGCGCGCTGGGCCGAGGCCAACGGCGAGCCCGAACTGCCCGCCCTGGCGGTGAGCCGCCCGAGCCTGGAGGACATCTATCTCGCGATGGTCGAGGCCGCAGATGGCGGCGAGGGACGCGAAGGAGACGACGCATGACCGCACTCCCCGCCAGCCCCGCGGAGTTTCGACCGAACGCGCCGGGACGCCTCATCCGGCTCTCGCTCGAGCGCACCCGCATCGAAATCAAGACGTTCTTCCGGGCGCCGGACCAGGTGTTCTTCACTTTCCTCCTGCCGGTGCTGTTCGTGGTGATCTTCTCGACCATCTTCAGCGGGGAGATCGAGGGGCCGCCGGGGGTGGAGAAGGTGGAGTTCTCGCAGTACTTCGTGCCGGGCATGATCGCCTCGGGCATCGTCAGTGCCACGTTCGCGAGCCTTGCCATGACCATCGCGGTGGAGCAACACGACGGCTTGCTGCGGCGGCTTTCGGGGACACCCCTGCCGCGCAGCGCCTATTTCGCCGGCAAGGTCGGCCTCGCACTGTTCACGGCCTTCGTGATCGTGGTGCTCATCCTCGCGATCGGGGTCGTGTTCTACGACGTGTCGTTGCCGACGGACCCGAAGAAGTGGGCGGTCCTGGCAGCGGTCTTCCTGCTCGGCGTGGCGACCTGTTCGCTGCTGGGCATCGCGTACACACGGCTGATCCGCAGCTCATCCTCGGCGGCGGCGATCGTGCAGCCGCCATACCTGGTGTTGCAGTTCATCTCGGGCGTCTTTCTCCAGTACTCCCAGGTGCCGCCGTTCCTGAAGGTCGTCGCGGCGGCGTTCCCGCTGAAGTGGATGGTCCAGGGTCTGCGGTACGTCTTCCTCCCGGACTGGGTGGCGGTGGATGACTACGGCGGGGAGTGGCAGGTGGAGCGGGTGCTGCTGGTGCTGGGCATCTGGCTCGCGGTGAGCTTCGTCCTCGCGCGGGTGTTTTTCCGCTGGAACCGGGGATACACGGGGTAGCGCGGACACAACTTGACTCGCGGGAGCATCGCCGATTGCACCATCGGGCCCTCATCCCCCAACCCCTTCTCCCGACGCTGCGGGAGAAGGGGAGCAACGCGACGACCGCGTTTCCGTCGTTTCGCGCAACCTAAGCTGGAAGGGGAGTAGCCCGCGAGGGGGATAGATTGAGCGCAGGCCGCCAGTATTCCAGGTTACGCAACAACCCTGAATATGGGCGGATCTTATTCAAGGTTGGGACGTGTTCGGCGGCCCGGAACGAGCGCTCGCATCCCGGTAAACGCCGACTGCCCGAAAGTTCACCGCTGGCTATACTCGGAGCGATCAATCTCTCGCACCGGTGAGCCATGCCCCACACTCGGGCGAACTCCTCAATCGTCGTCCGTCTTACACTGTTCGCCGACCTGCGGCGCCTCCTCCCCAACGGCCATGAAGGCCCGCTAACCATCACTTTGCCGCCCGGCTCGACCGTCGCTGACCTCATGGCGTCGGCCAGCGTGCCGCCGGACGAAGACGTTACGATTGGCATCAACGGCGACCAGGGCGCTCGCGACTCGGTGCTCGCCGATGACGACGAGGTCGTGTTCTTCAGCCCCATGGAGGGCGGTTAGCACCGTCGTCCTCCACCGCTCGTGAAAGGCCACCCATGGAACGTTTCGGCTACTGGAACAAGATCCTCCACGTTGACCTGACCGGCGGGACGACCAGCGTGGAAGAGCCGGGCGACGCGTTTTACCGGAAGTATGGCGGCGGGCGGGGGTTCATCGGACATTACTTGCTAAAGCACGTGCCCGAGGGAGCCGACCCGCTGGGGCCGAACAACGTGCTGGTGTTCGCTCCCGGCGTGCTGACTGGCGCCCCGGTACCCGGCGCGGGCCGGCACAGCGTCGGCGCCAGGTCTCCGCTCTCGGGCGGTTTCGGCGAGGCCGAGGCCGGGGGCTTTTGGGGCAGCGAACTGAAGCGCGCGGGCTGGGACGCGATCGTCGTCCATGGCGCTTCGGCCAGCCCGGTCTATCTCTGGATCAATGAGGACAAGGTCGAGATCCGCGACGCGAGCCACCTCTGGGGCAAGGTCACGGGCGACGTGGAAGAGGCCATCCACGCCGACCTCGGCGACCCGCGCATCCGCGTCGCGCAGATCGGGCCCGCCGGAGAGAACCTGGTCCGCTTCGCGAACGTCGCGAACGACCTGAACGAGTTCGCGGGCCGGAGCGGCATGGGCGCGGTGATGGGCTCGAAGAAGCTCAAGGCCATCGCCGTGCGCGGGAAGACGCCCGTGCGCATCTTCGACCAGCGGGCGCTGCTCGCCATCTCGAAATGGGTCAGCAATACGGTCGACCAGGTCCATCGCGGTTTCCACGAATACGGCACGGGCGGCGCCATGCAGGGCAAGAGCCTCGACGGGGGCATCCCCACGCTCAACTACCGCCTCGGCACCTTCGAAGGCACGGACAAGGTCGACGCCATCGCCATCAAGGAGGAGGTGCGCATCGACATGGGCGCCTGCTTCGCCTGTTCCGTCCGCTGCAAGAAGGTCGTCCAGATCGAGATGCGCGAAGAAGATGCGGGCGTCACGCGCAAGGGCGTCAAGGTTGCGGTCGACCCGCAGCACCGCTACCGCGTGGACCCGAAGTACGGCGGACCGGAGTACGAATCGCTCGCCTCGCTCGGCACGAACCTCGGGGTAGATGACATCGTGGCGGTGTGCAAGTCGAACGAGATCTGCAACATGATGGGGATGGACACGATCTCGGCCGGAGCGACCGTTGCCTGGGCGATGGAGGCGTACGAGAAGGGCGTCCTCACGCCCGAGGACACCGATGGGGTGAAGCTCGAGTTCCGCGATGGCGACGCAGTGGTCCAGATGCTGCAGATGATCGCCAGGCGCGAAGGCATCGGCGACCTCCTGGCGGAGGGCTCGCAGCGCGCCGCGGCGAAGATCGGCCAGGGCTCGGAGGACTACCTGACGACCGTGAAGGGCATGGAGATGGCCATGCACGACCCGCGCCACATGGCGGGGATGCGTGCGAGCTACCTGCTGGCGCCAACCGGCGGCGACCACATGCGCCAGACCGGCGACAAGAACGGGCTCCGCAACCAGGTGGGGATGTGCCACTTCCTCGCCTATGACGACGACCAGACGGCGCAGATCCTGAACGCGGTCACGGGCTGGGGCGTCGATGCGGCGGAGATGGTGGCCACGGCCCACCGGGGGCTGACGCTCGCCCGCCTGTTCAACATGCGGGAAGGCATGACGCGCGCCGATGACTGCCTGCCGAAGCGCTTCTCGGAAGACCTCCCGAAGCACAAGGGACTAACCGGCGAGGAGCTCGAGAAGATCGTGACTGACTACTACGTCGAGCAGGGCTGGGACCCCGCGACCGGCGCCCCCACCCGCGAGACGGTCCGCGCGCTCGGCATCGAAGCAGACGGGGTGGGGCTGGTGTAGGGGAGGGGCCCTTAGCCTCCGGGCGGTTTCCGGCGGCTGTTCACCGCGCGGAAACTGATGAGCACCAGGTAGAAGGCAGCGAGCACGACGAAGAGCCAGCGGCCGTTCTGGAGGCTCACGCCAAGGAGCGCGATGCCCAGGCCGAACTGCAGTACTTCGAGCCAGATCGGGGCGCGGCCGCGCCGCATCACGGGCTTACCGCCCGGGGTCGTGCTGGTGTCATCCGGTTCTCCACGCTCTGACTGCAGTGATTGTAGCGGGAACGCTCCGCCGGGCGCGGAAGGTGCGCGTGGGGGATTCTCCCCCACGCCGCTGTGCGACGCGCCTCACAGGGGCTGCCAGACATTGGTGATGGCGCGGAGCTACACTGAGGCCGACGTGCCCCACGATCGGATCGCTGGATTCAGGAAGCCGGCGGCGTAAGAATTCGCGCCACCGGTTGTCCAACCCCCAGAACTTCAGCGTGGAGTGCATACCGTGTCGTATCGAACCTTCATCCACCACATCATCCTGGGCGCTCTCAGCACCTCCATCCTGCTCTCCGTGGCCTGTGGCGGTGGCGACGACGACGCTTCGTCCGATGCCGGCGATGGTGGGGGCGCCACCGCCACTACGGCCGGCGATGCGAAAGACACCCCCTCCGGCGACGGTGGCGCGAACTTCGACCCGTGCCAGCTGCTGACCGCCGCGGAACTCGAGGAGTTCGCGGGCGAGGAGATGGACGGCGGCGACCCGGCCGTCGCGCAGGGCCCCATGGGCATCACGCTCTGCACCTGGGGCGCCACCAGCGAGAGGTCGCTCACGATCGCCCAGGTGTCAGTGGTCCGCGAACAGGACTTCGCCGCGGCGCTGAAATCCCAGAAGTACACGGCGAAGAAGCTCTTCGAGGACGAAAAGGCCCTGCATACCGGTGTCCAGGACGTTGCGGGCATCGGGGAGTCGGCCTATCGCGTGGGGAACGTCCTGAACGTCCTCTACGATGGCATGACAGTATCTGTCAGCCTCGGCAAGCAGGGGCTGGAGACCGAGACGCTGGTGGCCATGGCGAACAAGGCTGTGCCGCGCATCCCCTGATGCTGGAATCACCGGCCACGAAGCGGCGGGGCGCCCCGCCGCTTCGCCGTTCCCGGCGTGCCACGCGTTGCTAACGGAAGTGGGCCATTACCTCGTTGGCGAAGCGGTCCATCACGGCCGTCTTGTCCGCGACCGTCCGGCCCAGGTTGAAGTCGGGGATGATGAGTTCGTCGACGCCGGCGTCGGCGTACTGCTCAACCAGGGCGCGCACCTGGGGGCCGTTCCCGCCGATGACCGGGCGGCCCGCGGCCTTCATGCGCTCCACTACTGCCGCATCGTCGGTCAGCACCAGCATGCCCTGGGCCGAATGGGCGATGGTCTTCGGGTCGCGGCCGATCTCCCGGCAGTACTGGTCCAGGATGCCGCCCTTGTGCTTGAGCACTTCGGGAGTGCCCCAGACGTTCCACTCGTTGGCGTACTTCGCCGCGATGCGGAGGGTGCGCTGTTCGCCGCCACCGCCGATGAGCAGCGGCAACGGCTTCTGGAGCGGCTTTGGCGCGAGCGGGGCATCGGTCAACTGGTAGTGCTTCCCGGCGAAGGTGGTCTTCTCGTTCGAAAACAGGCCGGTGACAACCTGGCAGGCTTCCTCGAACCGGCTCATGCGCCCGCCGAGCGTCGAGAAGTTGATACCGTAGGCGCGGTGTTCGTTCTCCTGCCAGCCGGCGCCGAGCCCGAGCACGCAACGCCCGCCGCTGATGTTGTCGACGTTCGCGGCCATTTTGGCGAGCACCGCCGGGTGCCGGTAGGTATTCCCGGTGACGAGCGCGCCGAGGCGGATGCGGGGCACGCTCGCGGCCAGCGCGGCCAGCGTGGTCCAGCATTCGGAAGTGGGGCCGCTGGTGTCTTCGGCGTTGGGCATGAAGTGGTCGGCGCACCAGACGCCGTGCCAGCCGCCCGCTTCGGCGTGTTTCGCGAGCGCGAGTGTGTCGTTCCAGGAGTTGTTCGGGCCGGGCCAGAAACCGAATCGCATAGGTCACCCCGTGTTCTGTGTGCGGGGCATTGTAGCGGGGGCGAACGAGGGGAGATGGCGTGGACCGTCTCCCCTCGTCGGTGGGAACGCCCGGGTGAGCTACTTCCGGTTGGTGATCGCCCAGGTGGCGTCGCCATCCGGCGCCGCGGAGTGCTGCACGTTCACGAACATCGTCTTCGGGTCCTTGCCGAAGTAGATGCCCGTGCCTTCGGCGCCCGGGTCGCTCAGGGAGGCGAAGAGGTGGACTTCGTCGGCTGCACCGTCGCCGTCCAGGTCCTTGCCGGCCCACCAGATGTCGGAGGGGACGTTGTCCTCGACGATCACCAGGTCGCCGTTGGGGGCTTCCGCGAGGTTATCCGGGTTGTCGAACCCGGTGGCGTAACCGGGCACGCCCGGAGTCCCGAGTTCGACCGGGACGTTCACGCCTGGCTTGACGAAGTCGGTGACCTTCAGGCTCTTGAGGCTTGCGGCGAGGACCCGCCCGTCGTAGACCTGAACACCCCCTTCGTAGCGGCCTTCCGTCACCGCGACATAGAGCGTGTTACCGATGATCTCGATGTCCTCGGGCCGGTTCCAACCGGTGCCATCAGCGTCGGTGCCGGCCTGGCGAGCGTTCGATGGGTCGATGGGGCCGACCCACTCGCCCTGGCCGGTGCCGTCCGGGCCGGTGACCTTCAGGGCGTAGAGCTTCCCGCTGGAGAGGTCGCCGTAGCGGTCGGGCACGAACTTGTAGATGCCGCCGCCGTGGCCCTCCCGCTGCCCGCGGAACTCGTCAACCACGTAGACAGAGCCGTCCGGGCCGACATCAAGGCCCTCGTGAGCGAGCCGCCCAACCGCGGGCCGGTCGAAGACTGCCACGGCCGTCATCGGGTCGTGCTTGTCGAGGATGATTTCCAGGAGGCGGCCACCGGTCGATTCCTCGGCGAAGAGGATGGTGCCCCACGGCGTCCAGCGGATGCCGTCGAGCGCCTGGTAGGGCTGGACAGGATCTGGACCAGCGAGAATGCGGGTCTCGCCGGTCTTGAGGTCGACAACGGAGACCACGCCGCCTCTGGTGCCGCCGTTGCTTCCGCGCACTTCATGCGTGCGGTAGAGGTAGCGGCCGGCCTGCTTGCCGGTCTCGTTGACGGTGTTCATGTCGTGCCAGTCGTCGCCGTCGCCGGTCACATCGGGAACCTGGTAGATGTTGAGGGCCGATTCGTCGGAGACGACGTACTGGCTGAAGCCCGAGGGGATGACGAAGGGTGCGGCCGGGTCCCAGGTGCTGAGATCCGCCGAAGCGGGGATGGGGTCGAAGCCGAAGGGGCCGTTGACCGTCTTGCCGGCGAGCGCGGCGCCAGTGAAAGCACCAGCGGCGAGGACGCCCGCGGCAATGCCGAGGCCAGCCCTCCGGGAGAGAGCCTTCGAGAGGCCGTAACGCATGAGGAAAACCACCTGCTGTTTGACTTGAAAAGGTGTCCGGTGGTCGCGCGGCCGCACTCAACCCACTGACAGGGGGAAGCCTACGGGCACTCGATTAATGCCCCATGATCCGGTTGCCGGGCTTTCGGCCGGGCTACACGAACGTCCTGAGCGCCTGCGGGTCATCGATCGTTACGGCGCCGCGGCTGAGCGTGATCCAGCCGTCCCGAGCGAACAGGTTCAGCTGCTTGTTCACGCTTTCGCGGCTCACGCCGAGCATCGAAGCCAGCTCGCCCTGGGTCACCTGGATGCGCTGCTTCTTTCGCGGGTCGCCCTCCGGCAGGGAAGCTGCCAGCGTGAGCAGGTGCTTTGCCAGGCGGTGCGGGAGGTCGAGGAAGACCAGGTCCGTGACGGTCTCGTCGGTTCGCCTCAAGCGCAACGACAGCGTCTCGAGGAGGGCGAGCGAGGCCGCGGGGCGCTCCCGCACCCAGTTCACGAAGTCATCGCGCGAGACCACGAAGGTCCGCGTGACGGTGGTCGCCGTGGCCGTGGCCGAACGCGGCCGGCCGTCGAAGAGCGCGAGCTCGCCATGGCAGTCGCCGGGGCCCATCAGGGCAAGGGTTGCCTCGTTGCCGGCGCCCGAGATGCGGCTGATCCGCACCCGGCCTTCGACCACGACGTAGAGCGCGTCGCCGGGGTCGCCTTCGTGGTAGATGGTGGTCCCGGCGGCGAAGCGCCGGACGCGCCCGCGGGCGGCAAGCGCCTTGAGATCGTCATCGGGCAGGCGCGCCAGCAGCGGCAGGTCGCGGATGTAGACATCGTTCGGAGCCGGATCAGTCATAGCCACGTGAACTCCCCTGGGCCGATCTTGTACCACCAGACCCCGATTCGAGCCACTGTGTGATGCGCATCTCGAATGGAGTTCGGCCAGTGTGAACGCGCTTAACGTAGCACGCCGGGCGGCACGCCATCCTTGAATGACCACCTGGCCCCGTGGCCACGAGGAGCAAGGACATGGAACTGTACAACCTGGAGGAGTGGGCGCGGGCCCGGCAAAACGAAGCGGTCCTTGCCTTCCGCCGTGCCCAGCTGCTTGGTCTCACCACCGGGCCTGCCCGGCCCAGGCGTCGCGGGCTCGCCCGCTTCGTTGCCGGACGCTCCAACGAAAGCACCGCCGGTTCGCCGGCGATACCACGCGAAGCGAGCTAACGCTCAGCCCGCAGAAAGGGTCTACGGAGATGATGAACCTCACCTACCACGAATACGCCAAGAACGAGATGTACCAGCGCGAAGCCGGCCTCCGGAAGGCCCAGCTCAACGGTACCGCCTACGAACTCAAGCCCAGGCGCCAGATGCCCTGGCCGTGGCGCCGCACACGGGCCGTTGACGCCCGCGGTGTCGTGCTCCAGCCCGGCATCCAGGGCCGCTAACGCCCCGAAGCCAGTCCACCCGCTGAGGCGGGGTGCGCTCCCCGGGAACGGGGGCCACCCCGCCTCAGGAATTTGTGGAGCTCGATGGCCACCAGGATCGACGAGCCGACCGCCACAATCCGCAACCATGAATCGAACCCGACCGGCTCGACCCGCAGGATGTACTGGGTGGCCGGGAGGTAGAGCGCGATCAGGTGCACCGAGACCGCGGCGACCGTCGCAAGCAGGAGGAAGCGGTTCGAGAAGACGCTCTTCCGGAAGGCCGACACGTATTCCGAGCGCGAGTTGCCGACGTGGAAGACCTCGAAGACCACCAGCGCAGTCAGGGCCACCGACCGCGCGTACTCGAGCGACTCGCCTGAGTCGAGTTCCCAGCGGAACAGCACCAGCGTACCGGCTCCCATGACGGCGGCCGTGAGCAGCACGCGCTCCCACAGGAGCCGCGAGAGAATGCCCTCGGACCGCGCCCGCGGCTGCCGCCGCAGCACGGCCCGGTCTCCCGGTTCGAACGCTAGCGCCACATCCTGCAGCCCGTTGGTGACCAGGTTCAACCAGAGCAGCTGGGCGGCGAGCAGCGGGATCTCCCAGTCCAGCATGAGCGCGGCGATGATGAGCGCAATCTCCGCAGCACCGGTGGAGACCAGGAAGAATGTGACGTTCCGGATGTTGTCGAATGTGATGCGACCTTCGCTGACAGCCGCGTAGATGCTCACAAAATTGTCGTCAGCGAGGACCATGTCCGCGGCTTCACGGGCGACGTCGGTCCCGGAGTGCCCCATGGCAACGCCGAGGTCGGCGACGCGCAGTGCCGGGGCGTCGTTCACGCCGTCACCCGTTACCGCGACAACATGGCCATCTCGCTGGAAGGCCTGGACAACTCGGAGCTTGTGGTCGGGCGACATCCGGGCGCAGACGGTCGCGTCCCGCATCCGTTCCTGGAGCTCTGCGTCTGTCATGGACTCGATCTCGCGGCCTTCGACGAGGGCGCCCTCGCCCGCCGCGATGCCTACCTGGCCCGAAATGGCGAGCGCAGTCGAAGCGTGGTCGCCAGTGATCATGACCACCCGAATGCCGGCTTGCTGGCATCCCCGCACCGCCTCCAGCACCCCCTGGCGCGGGGGGTCCATCATCGCTTCAAAGCCCAAGTAGGTGAGGCCGGCCGGGTCGCGCGGGGGCTCTGCCCCGGGAGCGATTTCGCCGTAGGCCATCGCCAGGATGCGGAGCCCGCGGGCCGCGGCCGCATCGGTTGCCTCCTGGATGGCCGCGCGGTCGATCGGCTCGCGGTAGGCCCCGTGCTCGATGGACGTGCACATCTCGAGGACGCGCTCAGGAGCGCCCTTCACGAAGAACTGGTGGGTCCCGGCGCTTTCGCGAACGGCGCCGGAATAGCGCAGGTCCGGTTCGAACGGCACATCGAAGACCGGCGGGAAGATCGTACGTACGCGCTCGTGGTCCACCCCGAATGCCTCGGCGGCCACGAGCAGGGCTGTTTCCGTCGGGTCGCCCTCAGGGACCCAGGCGTCGCCTTCGCGGCCCAGGGAGGCTTCGTTTGCGACGATTCCCGCGATGAGTGTTCGTTCGAGGGGGCTCCCCGGGTGTACAGGTTCCTTCCCCGGCAGGTGCGTCCCGGCCACGGTCCAGACCTCCATGACCGTCATCTGGTTCTGGGTCAGCGTCCCGGTCTTGTCCGAGCCGATCACGGTCGTGCTGCCAAGGGTCTCGACGGCCGGGAGGTGGCGGATGATGGCCTTGCGGTTCGCCATCCTTCGGACACCGACGGCGAGGGTGATGGTGAAAGCGACTGGCAGGCCTTCGGGCGTGGCGGAGACGGCGAGGGCGACGGCGACCTTGAGCATCTCAGCGCCGGACTTCCCTCCGGCGATGCCAATCGCAAATGACAGAAGCGCGGTTAGCCCAACCGCGATGCCGATCATCTGCGCCAGTCGTCCTAGCCGCTGCTGGAGCGGCGTTTGCGGAGTCTGTTCCCCGCGCATGGATTCGGCGATCTGGCCGACGGCCGTCCCGGAACCTGTCGCGACGACGACTCCCATTGCCCTGCCGCTGCGGACGATCGTGCCGGCCCGGGCTACGTTGAACTGTTCTCCGAGTGGGGCATCGGCAGGGGCGATCCCGGTGCGCTTGGATGCGGCGGTCGATTCGCCGGTGAGGATGGCTTCATCAATCAAGAGGTTGTTGGCG
>CAUJEQ010000260.1 GCA_963169135.1 Chloroflexota bacterium | reverse complement strand
TCATCTCGGGGAGGATGGTCGAGGCGCGGGACCAAGTCTTGATGACGGAGCGCTGCTGGGCGTTCCGCATGGCCATGACCTTTTTTTCGAGCGAAGGGTGGATGTAGGGGCCCTTCTTAATAGAACGTGACATGACCTACTCCTAGCCTCGCCGCCGGACGATGTACTTGTCGGTGCGCTTGTTGTTGCGGGTGCGGTAGCCGAGAGTCGGCTTGCCCCATGGGGTCTTGGGGCCGGGCATACCGACCGGTGCGCGGCCTTCGCCTCCACCGTGCGGATGGTCGCGGGGGTTCATGACGGCGCCGCGGACTTCAGGACGGCGGCCGCGGTGGCGGGTGCGTCCGGCTTTGCCGAGTTTGATGAGCGAGTGCTCGACGTTGCCAACCTGGCCGATAGTGGCCATGCACTCGATGCGCACGCGGCGCATCTCACCACTGGGCAAGCGGAGGAGGGCGTAATCGCCTTCCTTGGCCATCAGCTGGGCGGATGTCCCGGCGCTGCGGACGATCTGGCCGCCCTTGCCGGGGGTGAGTTCGATGTTGTGGACCTGGGTACCGGTCGGCATGTTGGCCAGTGGGAGGGCGTTGCCGACGCGGACTTCGGCTTCGGGGCCGCTGACGAGCATCGCACCCACGGCCAGCCCGTTGGGGGCGAGGATGTAGCGCTTCTCGCCATCCACGTAGTTGAGGAGGGCGATGCGGGCGGTGCGGTTCGGGTCGTATTCGATGGCGGCGACCTTCGCCGGGATACCCGCCTTTTCGCGGCGCCAGTCGATGATCCGGTAGAGGCGGCGGTTGCCTCCGCCGCGGCTGCGGACGGTGATCCTGCCCTGGTTGTTGCGGCCACCGGACTTGCTCTTGAGCGAGACGGTCAGCGACTTTTCGGGCGTCTTCTTCGTGATCTCGGTGTAGGCAGCGCTGCTGGCGTTGCGGCGACCGGGGGACGTGGGCTTGTACTGCTTAATGGCCATGGCCTAAATCCCCTCGAAGAGTTCGATCTTGTCGCCCGGGAGGAGCGTGACGATGGCCTTTGTCCAGTTCGGCCGATTGACGACGCGGCGGCCGAAGCGCTTCGGCTTGCCCTTCATCGTCATGGTGTTGACCTCGACGACGCGGACATTGAAGGCGACCTGGACGGCTTCCCGGATCTGGTTCTTGTTGGCGCGGATATCGACTTCGAAGACGTACTTATCCAGCCCGGTAAGCACGGTCGTCTTCTCGGTGATGATGGGCCGAAGGAGGACGGCGTAGGGATGCAGTTCCTTCGGCATTACACGGCCTCCTTCACACGGCCGCGCTGCGGCTTGACGTTCACGCCGCCCCAGAGGGCCTCGCACTTGCGAACGGCGTCCTCGGACATCACCAGGCGGTGGGCATTCACGAGGTCAACCACGTTCAGGTTCTGAGCGGGCAGGGCCTTCGCGATATCGATGTTGCGGGCCGCGCGCGTGAGTTCCGGCACATGGTCACCGGTAACCACAAGGGCCCGCCGGTCGACACCGAGCGCGGCGAGCGCGGTCTGCACGGTGCGGGTCTTCCCGTCCGGGGCAGCGAGGCCCTCGACCACGATGAGCGTGCCGCCGGCGGCGTGGCTGCTCAAGGCGGAGCGAAGGGCCAGTCGGCGCATGGTGCGCGGCAGATCCTTGGCGAAACTGTGGGGCTTGGGACCGAAGGCGACGCCGCCACCGACCTGGTGCGACGCCCGGATGGAACCCTGGCGCGAACGGCCGAGACCCTTCTGCTTCCGGATCTTGACGGTCGAGCCGCGGACCTCGCCCCGGCTCTTGGTGCTTGCGAGGCCCGCCCGGCGGTTCGCCATCTGGGCAACGTAGGCCTGGTGGAGGACCGCGCCGTTGGGCTCGATGCCGAACACATCGTCGGCTGCGTCGATTTCACGGAGCTGGGTACCGGCGGTATCGAAGACTTTCAGCTTCATTTCGATACCTTCCTTGCTTTGCGAACGCGGACCAGGCCGCCGATAGGCCCTGGGACCGAACCGGCGACGAAGATGACGCCGCGTTCGTCGTTCCGGGCGACGACTTCGAGGTTCATGATGGTGGTGCGCTCGGCGCCCATGTGGCCGGCCATCCGGGTGCCCTTGAAGACGCGGCCGGGAGTCGTGCCCGAACCGATCGAGCCGGGCGCCCGGTGGCGGTCGCTCTGGCCGTGGGTCTTCGGGCCGCCGCGGAAGTTGTGGCGGCGGACGCCACCCTGGAAGCCACGGCCCTTGGAGGTGGCGGTGACGTCGACCTTCTGGCCAGTCTCGAAGAGTTCGGCGCCAAGCTGGTCGCCGAGGGTGTAGGCGGACGAATCGCTAACCCGGAACTCGGCGAGGTGGCGGAGCTTGAGGTTGCCGGCGCTCTTCAGGTGGCCCGCTTCGGGCTTGTTGAGCTTTCGGTCGTCCTGGAAGCCGATCTGGAGGGCGGTGTAGCCATCGGCTTCCGTGGTGCGGATGTGGGTCACGAAGCAGGGGCCCACCTCGACGGCGGTGACGCCACGGAGGCGACCCCGTTCATCGAACACCTGGGTGGTGCCCAGTTTGCGGCCAAGCAGTCCTTCAATCGTCATCGTCTTACAGCTTGATCTCGATATCCACGCCACTGGGCAATTGCAGCCGCATCAGCGTGTCTACCGTCTTGGAAGTCGGCTCCATGATGTCGATGAGCCGCTTGTGGGTACGGATCTCGAATTGCTCGCGGGCATCCTTATGGATGTGCGGGCCCTTCAGGACCGTGAACTTGTCGATGGACGTGGGGAGCGGCACAGGTCCGGCCACAGCTGCCCCGGTGCGCTCGGCGGCTTCGACAATCTGCCGGGCCGACTGGTCCAGGAGGCGGTGGTCATATGCCTTGAGCTTAATGCGTATCTGTTGACGTGCCATGGTGCCGTTCCCCTCGTTTCTCTCCCGCTCGCCTAGGCGAGAATCTTGGTGACGACGCCGGCGCCAACGGTGCGGCCGCCTTCGCGGATGGCGAAGCGGAGACCATCTTCGACGGCGATGGGCTGGATGAGTTCGACGGTCATGGTGATGTTGTCGCCAGGCATGACCATCTCGACGCCTTCGGGCAGCTTGATGGAGCCCGTGACGTCGGTGGTGCGCAGGTAGAACTGGGGCCGGTAGCCGTTGAAGAACGGCGTGTGGCGGCCACCTTCATCCTTGCCGAGGACGTAGACCTGGGCCTCGAAGCTGGTGTGCGGCTTCACCGAACCCGGCTTGCAGAGCACCTGGCCGCGCTGCACATCGTCGCGCTCAACGCCGCGGAGGAGGCAGCCGACGTTGTCGCCCGCCTGGCCTTCATCGAGCAGCTTCTTGAACATCTCGACGCCGGTGACGGTCGTCTTGCGCGTCTCGATGATGCCGACGATCTCGATTTCTTCGCCGACCTTGACGACACCGCGCTCGATCCGGCCGGTGACGACGGTGCCGCGCCCCTTGATCCCGAAGACGTCTTCCACGGGCATCAGGAAAGGCTTGTCGAGCGGCCGCTCCGGGGTGGGGATGTAGTTATCGACGGCGTCCATGAGCTCGATGATGCACTTGTACTCGGGGGCGTTGACGTCGGTCGAGGCCGATTCGAGGGCCTTGAGGCCGCTGCCCCGCACGATCGGGATGTCGTCGCCGGGGAACTCGTTGGCGGTCAGCAGTTCGCGCAGTTCCAGCTCGACCAGCTCGAGGAGTTCCTCGTCCTCCATCATGTCGACCTTGTTCAGGAAGACGACGAGGGCCGGGACTTCGACCTGGCGGGCAAGGAGGATGTGCTCGCGCGTCTGGGGCATTGGGCCATCGGGGGCGGCCACCACCAGGATGGCGCCGTCCATCTGGGCCGCACCCGTGATCATGTTCTTGATGTAGTCGGCATGGCCCGGGCAGTCGACGTGCGCGTAGTGGCGCGCATCGGTCTCGTACTCCACGTGGGAAATGGCGATGGTGATGCCGCGGGCGCGCTCTTCCGGCGCGTTGTCGATCGAATCG